>JAVBUK010000239.1:0-3750 GCA_031555345.1 Xanthobacteraceae bacterium
ATCGTTCAATGCGGCTTGCTGGGCCGGCTTCGGCCGTATCGCCTCGCTGATCTCCGCCATCAGGTCGTCGATGCTGCGCGCGGTGAGCGTGCCGCAGGGCTTCGGCTCGGCGTCCGATGCCGCGCCGGTGGTTTCCTCGAGGCCCGCCATCGCCACCGCCGTCCGGCCGCGCGTGATTCCGCGCTCGTCCGATCGCCCCCCGGCGAAGGTGCCGGTAAGCACATCGGCGAACCCGCTGCGCCAGAACCGCAGGGCGTCGGAGCCTGCCACGTAGCCGAACATGTCGTCGTAGGCTGCCGGCCAGAACACCGGCCCGGCCCAGCCTGTTCCCAGGATTGCGGCGCCACCCGCCAGTGCCGCCGCCCGCCGCCGGTCCGCCGTAACGGGCCGGCGTGCTGCCCGCTGGCGATAGACAGGCCGTCGACCATAATGGAGGCGGCCGAACACGCCGAGTGGTGCCCGAAGGATACCCAGCACCGCGCCCAACCGTGGACGTGCATCGACCGGGTGAACGGACGCCACCCACGTCGCCAGAGCAATGGTGCCGAAAAGGGCAAGTCCCAAACGCCGCATGACGACCTCCTGGCCGTTCCAGCCGGAACCCAACCTCCTGCCCTCCGGATTGTTCCTCAGCCGACTTTCGCGCCGCAACTGACGTGATGCCGCGGGCGAAAATTTCCTTCGTGTCGAGGCGGTTGGATCGGGAGCCGGATGGCTTCCGGCACCCGGCGGGCGCGCCTGGAGCGGATTCGCAGTCGGGCCCGCCGTCAAGTCGGGGATAATCCACGGTGTACAGGCCGGACGGAACCCTATAAGCAAAAACCGGACCAACCGAAGTCCGGAGCCCATGGCACTCACGCAAAAACTCCTGCTTCGTACCAGCCAGGCGCTGGTGATGACGCCCCAGCTGATGCAGGCCATCAAGCTCCTGCAGCTGTCGAATCTCGACCTCTCGACCTATGTGGAGACGGAACTCGAGCGCAATCCGTTGCTCGAGCGCATGAGCGAGGATGACGGCAGTCGCCCGGATGTCCAGGAAGACCGCCCAAACGAGGCGCGTGACAGCCAGGACAGCGAGCGTCAGGACAATTCGGGCGAACCAGGCTCTGAGGTTGCAGGCAACCTCTCCGGGGAGGCGCAGTCGGGTGACTGGCTGGGCGAGGAACTGGAGGTGAGCCGCTCGACCATCGAGGACAGGCTCGATACCAGTCTCGAGAACGTGTTTCCCGACGAGGCATCGGGGCCGGCGGCGCGGGCGGGCGCCGAAGCGCCCTATTCGGAATGGGCTTCGGTCGGCTCCGGTGGGCGCGAGGAATCCGACTACAATCTCGAAGCTTTCGTGTCGGCGGAGAACAGTCTCGCCGGCCACCTGGCCGACCAGTTGCTGCTGGCGATCGCCGAGCCGGGCCGCCGGATCATCGGCCAGTATCTGGTCGATCTGGTCGACGAAAGCGGTTATCTGGCGGGCGATCTCGCCGACGTCGCCGACAAGCTCGGTGCACCGCTGGCCGAGATCGAGGCCGTGTTGCAGATCCTGCAGACGTTCGAACCGGCCGGGGTGTGCGCGCGCAATCTCGCCGAATGCCTGGCGATCCAGCTCCAGGAGCGCGACCGCTACGACCCCGCCATGCAGGTGCTGGTCGCCCATCTCGACCTGCTCGCCAAGCGCGAGCTCGGCGTGCTGAAGAAGCTGTGCGGGGTCGACGACCAGGACCTGGCCGACATGATCGCGGAAGTCCGCGCCCTCAATCCCAAGCCGGGACTGGCCTTCGGGTCGACGGTGGTGCAGCCGATCGTGCCCGACGTGTTTGTGCGGCCCCGTGCGGACGGCAGTTGGGCGGTGGAACTCAACGCCGACACCCTGCCCAAGGTGCTGGTCGACCAGACCTACTTCGCCGAGGTGTCGAAGACGACGCAGCGGCCGGCCGACAAGGCCTATCTCAACGAGTGTCTGCAGAACGCCACCTGGCTGATCCGGGCGCTCGATCAGCGCGCCAAGACCATTCTCAAGGTCTCGACCGAGATCGTGCGCCAGCAGGACGGGTTTTTCGCCAACGGTGTCCAGTATCTCAAGCCGCTCAATCTCAAGACGGTGGCCGACGCCATCGGCATGCACGAGTCCACCGTCTCGCGGGTCACCGCCAACAAGTACATGGCGACCAACCGCGGCATCTTCGAGCTGAAGTACTTCTTTACCTCGGCCATCCTGTCGTCCGATGGCGGCGAAGCGCATTCGGCCGAGGCGGTGCGTCACCGCATCCGGCAGATGATCGATGCCGAGAGCCCCGACGGGGTCCTGTCCGACGACACCATCGTCGACAGGCTGCGGACCGCGGGCATCGACATTGCCCGGCGCACCGTCGCCAAGTATCGCGAGGCGATGAAGATTCCGTCCTCGGTCCAGCGTCGTCGCGAGAAACAGGCCGCGCTCGCCGCTGCGCATTGACCGCACCCGGCGGGCCAACCGCGCATTTGGCCAAAGCCATCCTCGAACGGTCCGGGCGGGCGCCGCAGCGTCCCCGCGCCGCGTCGCCGTAAAGGAAATAGTTACCACGCTTCGGCAATCTCCGGTTGATCGGCGGCGTGGCCGCCGACGGCAGTTCGCGCCCGTCGTGCCGAATCCTTGGCAACCATGACCGCCTCGCGCGGTTCGAAGCCGGGCTGCGCAAACGGTTGTGTGTGCGCACGTCCGCGGACTCCGGGGGATGGTCCGGCGGACATCGCGAAACGTGTTCGAGTGTCGAGTCGCATGGCGTATCGGTTCGAGAGTCAGCGTCGTACCGCCTCCGCGGGCCAGCGGGTGTCGTCTCGAAGCCGCGTTTTCGCCTGGGGCGCCTTCGCGGCGGGACTTGCGGGCGTGATATCCGTGCTGGCGATCGCACCCTTCGCGGTCAGTCGCATGATGATGCCTTCGGATCGACCGCGGCCAGTGGTGCGTGGCGAGCGGGTGTTCGAACCGGACACTCTGGCGGCAATCGACCCGCGTGGAACAGAACCGTCCGCGGCCAGCCTTGCGGCAATCGACCCGGGGACGGCCCCGGGTGCCGTCGAGGGCGAGATCATCGCGCCGGGGTCGAAGGTCGTCCAGACCCTCCGGGTGCGCGCGTCAGCCCAACCCGCTGCCGCTGCCGTGTCGAAGCCGGCCGTCGTGGCCGCGGTGACGCCGGTCGCGCCGGTGCCGCCGGAGACGATTCCGGTGCCGCCCGGAAATTCACGGACCGCCGCAAGCCCGTCGCGCAAGGGTGGATCGCCGACGGCCACCGCATCATTGGCGCGGGGCGACGAGGATGCGGCTCCGGCGCGGCAACTGTTCGACCGGGTGTTGACGCCGGCGCGGCACGCCGACCCGGCCACCGACGATATCGTCGGCAGCATCACCGCCTACAACAATCCCGGCCTGCCGGACCAGACCGAGAGCCGCACCGCCGTCTACGATATCGTCGGGCGCATGGTGCATATGCCGAACGGCGACAAGCTGGAGGCGCATTCGGGGCTCGGCACCCATTTCGACAACCCGCGCTCGACACATATCCGCATGCGCGGTCCGACTCCGCCCAACACCTACAAGCTTTCGATGCGGGAAAGGCTGTTCCACGGCGTCGCGGCGATCCGGATGACGCCGGTGTGGACTGGAGAAATGCACGGCCGCGACGGCATTCTCGCCCACAGCTACATGCTGGGCCCGCGCGGCGAATCGAACGGCTGCGTATCGTTCAAGAATTACAACCGGTTCCTGGCGGCGTTCCGGCG
>JAVBUK010000386.1:0-3014 GCA_031555345.1 Xanthobacteraceae bacterium
GTTTGGCAGTCGGCTTGAAACCCACGATGCCGCACAGCGCGGCGGGAATCCGGCACGAGCCGCCGGTGTCGGTACCGAGCGCGGCGATCGCCATGCCGTCGGTGACGGAGACCGCCGCACCGGAGGACGATCCCCCCGGAACGCGTCCGCTGGTGCGATCGTAGCGGTTGCGTGGTGTGCCATAGTGTGGGTTGAGGCCGATCCCGGAGAACGCGAACTCGGTCATGTTGGTGCGGCCGATCGGAATGAACCCGGCGGCGCGCAAGCGCGCCACCACGGTGGCGTCGCGCAGGGCCGGCGGCGCGCCGCGCAACGCGGTCGACCCCGCGGTGGTGACATCGCCGGCGACGTCGAACAGGTCCTTGTTCGAGATCGGAATGCCGGCGAAGCGCGACGGCGCATATCCCTTCAACCGCAGACGGTCGTGCGCGGTCGCCGCCGCCAGCGCGTCTTCCGTATGGACCTTCAAAAAGACGCGTGTTCCCTCCCCCGCCGGATCCTTGATGCGGGCCAGGCACTCCTCGACCAGCGTCCGGCTGTTGGTTCCGGCCTCGAGGCGTGCGGCAGTCGTGGCAATATCGTGCATCGGGGCATCGTCCTGCGGAACGGCGGGGTGAACAGGTCCTGGATACGAAGGCATCCTGAGATTTCAAGCCTTATCGGGTCGCGAGCCGTGCGGGCCAACGGAATTTTCAAGCCTTCCTACCCGGTTACGGGCGGCCTGTCTGCAGCGGTCCGGCGCGCCATGCCGTCTTGCAGGGCGTGCTTGGCGATCGGTGCCAGACCGTGCATGGTCGTCTGACTCGCCGTTTCGGCATGGCATCCTCATGGGCACCATCAATCCAAACCCTTTCACCACCCGTCCGGAAATCGAGGGCACGTTCGGGGTCGTCACCTCGACCCATTGGATCGCGACCGCCGTCGGCATGTCGATCCTGGAGCGTGGCGGCAACGCGTTTGACGCGGCGGTCGCGACCGCCTTCACGCTTCAGGTGGTCGAGCCGCATCTCAACGGGCCGGGTGGCGACGTTCCGGTCCTGCTGTACGATGTCCGCAAGGGACGCCCCGAGGTGATCTGCGGTCAGGGACCAGCCCCGGCCGGCGCCACCATCGCCCGCTACAGGAGCTTCGGGCTCGACATGGTGCCCGGCACCGGGCTGCTCGCCGCCTGTGTGCCCGGCATGTTCGACACCTGGATGCTGCTGCTGCGCGACTACGGCACGTTGCGGCTCGCCGACGTGCTGGCGCCGGCGATCTTCTACGCCTCCGAAGGCCATCCGCTGGTCGAGCGCGCCAACGCGACCATCGCCATGGTCGAGGGATTGTTCCGCGAGCATTGGCCCACCTCCGCGGCCGTCTACCTGCCGGGCGGCAACGTGCCGCCGACCGGGTCGCTGTTCACCAACAAGGCCCTGGCGGCGACCTATGCGCGCGTCCTCGCGGAAGCCGAGGGCGCGGGCAGCCGTGAGCGCGAGATCGAGCGTGCGCGCAGGACCTGGTCGCAGGGCTTCGTCGCCGAGGCGATCGACCGCTTCTGCCGGACCCAGGAGGTCATGGATACCAGCGGCGAGCGCCATCGCGGCGTACTCACCGGCGACGACATGGCGCGCTGGGAGGCCACGGTCGAGGCGCCGCTGACCTACGACTACGGCCGCTACACCGCGTGCAAGGTCGGGCCGTGGTCGCAGGGGCCGGTGATGCTGCAGCAGCTGGCGCTGGTGAAGGGTTTCGGTCTCGATGGCAGCGACGTGACCGGCCCGGAGTTCATCCACGTCCTGGTGGAATGCTCCAAGCTCGCCTTCGCCGATCGCGAGAAATTCTACGGTGATCCCGCGTTCGCCGCAGTGCCGATGGAGACGCTGCTGTCGGACGCCTACAACGAGGGGCGGCGCAAGCTGATCGGTGAGCGGGCCTCGCGGGAGCTGCTGCCCGGATCGGTTGCGGGATTCGGCGGTGCCGTGCAGGTCCGGCGTGCCGCGGGCGCACGCGCCGGCGTCGGTGCGACGGGGGCGGGCGAACCGACCGTGGGCAAGATCGGCGGCGTCGAAGGCGACACGGTGCATTTCGACATCATCGACCGCGCCGGCAACATGATCTCGTCGACGCCGTCGGGCGGTTGGCTGCAATCCTCGCCGGTGATTCCCGAGCTCGGCTTCGGGCTCGGCACCCGCGCGCAGATGTTCTGGCTCGAGCCAGACCATCCGGCGGCGCTGGCGCCCGGCAAGCGGCCGCGCAGCACGCTCACCCCGTCGCTGGCGCTGCGCGACGGCGAACCCTACCGGGTGTGGGGATCGCCCGGTGGCGACCAGCAGGACCAGGGGACCGCGCAGTTCTTCCTCCGTCACGTCCATGCCGGCCTCAACCTGCAGGAAGCGATCGACGCCCCGGCGTGGCATTCGGAGCATTTTCCGATCTCGTTCTGGCCGCGTACCGCGCGCCCGGGCGTATTGGTGATCGAAAATCGGGTGCCGGAAGCGACCCGCCGGGAACTGGAACGGCGCGGGCACATCGTCGAGGTCGGGCCGGCCTGGTCCGAGGGTCGTCTCACCGCGGCCTCGCGCGACGGCCGGCGGCGCCGTGCCGCCGCCAATCCGCGCGGCATGCAGGGGTATGCGGCCGGCCGGTGAGGGTCGGCGGTGTCGCCGATCGGGCGCTATCGCGGCCGATCGAACAACCGTTGCTTCGCCTCGCGGGCCGCCTCCTCCATGGTGAGGAAGACCGCGCCCTCGCGCGCCAATGCGTCGAGCAGACCCTCGAGCGCCAACATGCGATAGCCGCGCCCGATCACGTAGGGGTGCATGGTGTAGGTCAGCGCGCCCCACTCCACCGTCTTCTTCATGTAGAGGAACTCGTCGAGCCAGCTCCGCATGACGGCGCGTGCCGGCTGCAGGCCGCCCTGCAGGGCGTGCGGCGTGCGGACGTATTCGAAATGCGGATAGTCGTCCAGCGACCAGCTGATCGGCATTTCGACCAGTTCGGTCTCATCACCGAAGTGGTACGGCTCGCCGAGCGCG
>JAVBUK010000165.1:0-3034 GCA_031555345.1 Xanthobacteraceae bacterium
CGCCCCACGGCCCCGGGCCAATGTCGGCGTCGGCGACGGGTTCGATCCGCATCAGCGGCAGCAACAGGACATCGTGTCCGGCCGCGCGCAGCGTCGCCGCGGTCCGTTCCGCATCGCCTTCCGGCCTGGTGAGCAGCAGCCGCAAAAGGTTCCCTCGCGTGGCGTATGGTCTTGTCAGCGTATCCGAATTTCTGCCGGATCGAGGTTCTCCCGGATCATGGGCGGAAAAAGTCCGGCCCGGCGCGCCGGTTGAGCTCACCGCCGGCATCACGGCCGAGCGCGTCGGCGTCCGCCGGAGCACCGCGGCGCTCGGTCGCAAACGACACGCCGCCGTCCGGCTTGACGATCAGGCCCCGGAACACCAGGTCGCCGCCGATCAGCTGCGCGTGGCCTGCGATCGGGGTCCGGCACGAACCTTCGAGCATGGCCAGGAAGGCGCGTTCCGCCGCCAGCGCGGTCGAGGCAGCAGCGTCGTCGATCGCCGCCAGGAGGTCGCGGGTGCGCGCATCGTCCGCGCGGGTCTCGACGGTGATCACGCCTTGGCCCACGGCGGGCAGGAAGTCTTCGATGTCGAGCACCGAGGCCGCGACGGTGGCGAGTCCGAGCCGGTTGAGACCGGCGATTGCCAGCAGCGTCGCATCGACCTCGCCGGCATCGAGTTTCTTGAGCCGGGTCTCGACGTTGCCGCGCAAGGTAACGACCGACAGGTCGCCGCGCAGCCGCCGCACCAGGGCCTGCCGGCGCGGCGAGGCGGTGCCCACCACGGCTCCCGCCGGCAGCCCGGCGAGCGTGGTGGCCTTCCGGCTGATGAAGGCGTCCCGCGGGTCTTGGCGCGGCAGGCAGGCGGTCAGCACCAGACCGGCCGGCAGGGCGGCAGGCACGTCCTTGGCCGAATGCACCGCGAGGTCGATGGTCCGGTCCAGCAGCGCCAGCTCGATCTCCTTGGTAAACAGGCCCTTGCCCCCTAGTTCGGTCAGCGGCCGGTTCTGGATCGCGTCTCCGGTGGTCTTGATGACGGTGATGGTAATTGTCTCCGGGGCGATCCCGTGGGCCGCCGCCAGTCGCGCGCGCGTCTCGTGCGCCTGGGCCAGCGCGAGCGGGCTGCCACGCGAGCCGATGCGCAGGAACGGTGCGGATTGCGTCATGGGACCTCCCAATGCTAGGCCGACCCGGGGACCGACGCGATCATAGGGATCACCCGCGTCGGGCGAAAGCCATACGCGGGGCGTCGTTTGGCGTTGAAGTAAATGGTGCGCTGGAGTGGGTCGCCCGATGATTGTTCTGGGCATCGAAACGACGTGCGATGAGACGTCTGCCGCTGTGGTGGAGCGGCACGAGGACGGCCGGGGCACGATTCTGTCCAATATCGTGCTGTCGCAGATCGCCGATCATGCCGCATTCGGAGGGGTGGTGCCGGAGATCGCCGCGCGTGCCCACGTGGAGGCGCTCGATCTCTTGATCGCCCAGGCGATGGAACAGGCCGGCCGGACCTACCGCCATCTCGACGGTATCGCGGCGGCGGCCGGTCCCGGCCTGATCGGCGGGGTGATCGTCGGCCTGACCACCGCCAAGGCGATCGCGTTGGTCAGCGAAAAGCCGCTGATCGCCGTCAACCATCTCGAGGCGCATGCCCTGACCGCGCGGCTGACCGAAGGGACGCCGTTCCCCTATATCCTGTTCCTGGCCTCCGGCGGGCATACTCAGGTGGTGGCGGTGCGCGGGGTCGGCGATTATGTGCGGCTCGGCACCACCCGTGACGATGCGGTCGGTGAGGCGTTCGACAAGACCGCCAAGCTGCTGGGGCTCGGCTACCCGGGCGGGCCGCAGGTCGAGAACGAGGCGCTCGCCGGCGACGCCGACCGGTTCACGCTGCCGCGGCCGATGGCCGGCCGCAACGATGCCGATTTCTCGTTTTCCGGGCTCAAGACCGCCCTGCGACTCGCGGCCGAAGAGGTCGCCCCGCTGACCGACAAGGACGTGGCCGACCTGTGCGCCGGATTCCAGCAGGCGGTGGTCGACGTGGTCGCGGACCGGCTGCGCCGCGGCATGAGCATGTTCCGCGCGCAATTCGGCGTGCCGACCGCGCTGGTGGTGGCTGGCGGCGTCGCCGCCAACCAGGCGATCCGCGAGGCGTTGAATCGCGTCGCTTTCGAGGCCGGCTGTGTGCTGGTCGCACCGCCGCCCGGACTGTGTACCGACAACGGGGCGATGATCGCCTGGGCGGGCGCCGAGCGGCTCGCGCTCGGGCTCACCGACACCCTCGACTTTTCGCCGCGCGCGCGCTGGCCGCTCGACCAGGTGGCCAAGCCCCCCGGATCGGGTGAAAAGACCGCCTTGTTGCCGCAGGATTCGTAACCGGGATTCGTGACCAGGATTCGTGACATGACCATTCAACGCATTGCCGTCATCGGGGCAGGCGCGTGGGGTGCCGCGCTCGCCGACGTCGTCGTCCGGGCCGGCCGCACTGCCACCATCTGGGATCGCGACGGGGATCTGCTGGCCTCGATGCGCACCACGCGCATGAATTCCCGGTTGCCCGGCCTGGAAATCGACTGGCGTATCGACGTGAAAATGCGGCTGGAGGAGGCCGTGGCGGACGTCGACGCCGTGCTGCTGGTGGTGCCGGCGCAGGCGTTGCGCGACGCCGCGCGCCGGCTGGGGCCGCTGGTACCCGCCGGCATGCCGGTGATCACCGCCGCCAAGGGCATCGAACGCGGCACGGGCAGGTTCATGACCGAAGTGCTCACCGAACTCGCGCCCCAGGTCGAGCCGGCGATCCTGTCGGGTCCGAGCTTCGCCGCCGACGTCGCCAAGGGGGTGCCCACGGCGATCACGCTGGCGGCCCGCGAGGAGACGATCGCCGCGCAGTTGTGCGCGGCGATCGGGTCGGCAACATTCCGCCCCTATCATTCGACCGATATCCGCGGTGTCGAGATCGGCGGGGCTGCCAAGAACGTTTTGGCGATCGCCACCGGCATCGTCGCCGGGCGCGGCCTGGGGCCGAGCGCGGCGGCGGCGCTGATCACCCGCGGCT
>JAVBUK010000493.1:0-6507 GCA_031555345.1 Xanthobacteraceae bacterium
CTACATGACACTGGAAACCATCGCTCCATTGAGCGATGATCCCTCCGTCAGCCTGCCGGCAATCGCCAGCTGACCAGCCCGGCCCGGCCCGGAAATCGCGGGGCCCCACCGCCAGTTACACCACGCCAGGGGACACGATCTAGCCGCAGATGGGGCACGATTGCGGGCGCATGCGACGCAGGATAGGCGCGCCGGCGCCGGCATGCACTTCTGGAGATTTCCTGAGGTCGGCGGCCCATGCGCGAGGCGGCGGCACAAATGCACACATGACTGTGACGACGCACGGCGACGACAATCGGGGAGCGTCGGCGCGGACCGGAGCCGGTTTCCTTGCAGAGAGAAACGCGGCGGCGGCGTTTCGTCGGAACAGGCGTCTCGACCGTTCCGCCTCGCCGCCGCCGATCCGCTCACTTCTTGAGATCGTCCGGCACCTTGCCGCCGTTCTCGGCCAGCTTCTGCATCACCTGCTTGTGCAGCCACACGTTCATCGCCGCCGAGTCGTTGGTGTCGCCCGAATAGTTCAGCTCCTGAGCGAGCTGTTTGCGCGCGGCGAGGCTGCTGTCCAGTTCGAGGAGCTTCATCAGGTCGACGATCGACTTGCGCCAATCGAGCTTCTCGGAGTTCTGCGCCGCGAGTTTGCTCAACACCTCGGCGACGTCGACCATCGCCATCGGCGAGGACGCCGGTGCCGAACCGGGTGCAGCCGCAGCCGAACCGGGCGCGGCGGCAGAACCTGCGCCCCAAATCGCCGACATGATCTTACCGAAGATGCTCATGCAGTCCTCCTTACGGTATATTGATTGCCGCATATCGCGTTGCCGGGAGAGAAAATGCAAGGAGAGAAACCGTCGCCGGTCGAGCAAAAGCCGTAGGTTGTGGACGTTTGCCGCGTGCGGCGTGTATGCGGGCGTCGGCGCGGGCGCCGGAGACGTCCGATGCCGGACCGTAAGCTCCGATGGGTGACGGCCGGAATTTCGGCGATACCGTTGCGGCAGTTCATGATCAACGGTTTGCTGCCCGCAGCGGAAGGTGCCGCGCGGGTCGGCATCGGCATTCCGACCGAACGCATTTCAAGTCTCGTCGACTGCAATTCAGTACCCTTCCCCGAAGTTCCGCCGCCCGACAACTTCGGTGGTCTGGTCATCGCCTGCCATCGGGAGAACAGGCGGCTCGGTTACGCAAAGCCACCCTGCGATCCGCCGCCATCATTGCGGCTGGATCTCCGCTCATGTCCGAGGGGCTCGGGTTTTTTTGGGCGGACGGAGCCACCCGAATACAGGCGGAGCCGGTGGGTCGGTCCGACGGTCGGACCCGTTTGCCGCCCGCTTCGGACCAACGTCGCAACCCGGGACACCGGCAACTCCTTGATGCTGGTGTTGTTTTTGATTTGACGTGGCGCTGAAGCGCGGGCCGCAGGCGTGATAGGAACATCAAATCCACCACACTGGACCGTCCACAGGAGGACCGCATGGGCGACGCTCGAAACGCCGACAATCGAAATACGACGGTCGGCGACCTGTTCGAACAAGGCTTGGCGACCCGCCGCGAGGTGCTGGGCGCCGCGTATGTCGACAATTCGGTGCAGTCGGCCAACGACTTCATGATGGCATTCCAGCGCATCACCACCGAATGGTGCTGGGGCTACGGCTGGAACCGGCCGGGCCTCGACCGCAAGACCCGCAGCATGCTCAATCTCGCGATGCTCACCGCCCTCAACCGCGCCGCCGAGGTCAAACTGCATGTGCGCGGTGCGATCAACAACGGCGTCACGGCCGACGAGATCAAGGAGGTGTTGCTGCATGCCACGATCTATTGCGGCATTCCGGCCGGCCTCGACGCCTTCAAGGCGGCGAACGACGTGCTCGTGGACATGGGCAAGGTGTCTTGACGGCCGATGCAATGGGCCTTGGGCTGCGCCGCGGCCAGGACCGGGCGCGCGGCGACCACCGCTTCGCCTCGGCGTTCGGCTCGGCCGCCAACGGCTCGCAGGACGGTGCCGCGGACCCGAAACGCGGCTGGTCCAGCGAACGGATCGGTCGTATTCCATCCAGCCCGAATCCCGGCGCACGATCGCGGCGCTCGAGCGAAGCCGCCGCCCGCCGATCATCGGGGATCGACCGGACGGCGCATGAGGTCTGATGACTGCGTTCTCGGCCCTTGATCTCGCGGCCCTCGCCGTCTTCGCGTCGGTGTGGGCGGGCTACAATGTCGTGGTGGAGTTGACCGCGCGCGGTCGGGACAGTCTGGACGCCCGCATGGGCCGGTTCATCGAGCAATGGATCCGCCAGTCGATCCGACGCGATGCGCGTTGGCGCGGGGTCGACGGCCGGATCGTGGGGTCGCTGCAGAGCGGTGCCGGCTTCTTCGCCTGGACCTCGCTGCTGGTGATCGGCGGGGCGCTGGGGTTGCTGCGATCGGTCGACGAAATGCTGATGCTGGCCGGCCATCTGCCGTTCACGGCGCCGGTCAGCCGCGGCCAGATGGAAATCAAGCTGATCGGCCTCATCGTCATCCTGATCTATGCGTTTTTCAAGTTCGCCTGGTCCTACCGGATGTTCAACTACGTCGCGATCATGCTCGGCGGCATGCCGCCCGCGTCCGCCGTCGGCGAGCCGGAAGCCGAATGCTATGTGTCCCGGACGGTGGGTCTGTGCGGTTCCGCGGCCCGCCATTTCAGCCGGGGGCAGCGTGCGATCTTCTTCGCACTGGGTTATCTCGGCTGGTTCGTCGCCTCCTACGTGCTGATGGCGGCGACGGTCGCCACGGTTGCGGTCATGTGGTGGCGGCAGTTCGCGTCGGAATCGCGGTCGGCGATTGTCGACTGAGCGGCGGTGTCGGCGACAGTTCGGCTGTCGAGACCGCACCATGGCGAAGGCGGTTGCCTTCTTGCCTTTGTCCCATGCATTGGCGTCGTGGCGGCGGCGCGCCGCCGCCTTGTCAAAACCTTGACACGAATGTGCGTCACGACTTCGCTGGTGTGGTGGATTTGACGTTCCTGTCACGCTGGCGGCCGGTTCTTCACAGGAACGTCAAAGCCAAAACCACACCAGCAAGGCCACAAGCCGGGGGGACGATCATGCGCCTGGTTCTGGTCAATCCCAGGGTTCCGGAGAGTTTTTGGAGCTTCCGCTGGGCCGTCGAGGCGATCCTGCCCGACAAACGGGCGCTCAATCCGCCGCTCGGTCTGGCGACGGTGGCGGCGCTGACGCCCGCCGACTGGCACATCGAAATCTACGACGAGAACATCGAGCCGGTGCCGGAGCACCCCGATGCCGATATTGTCGGCATCGGCGGTATGGGTGTGCAGGTGCTGCGCCAGAAGGAGCTGATCGCCCATTATCGTCAGCTCGGCTACCACGTGGTGGTGGGGGGCGCGGCGGCCTCGCTGTGCCCGGAGGCCTACGAGGGTCTGGCCGACACCGTCGTCTCCGGCGAGGCGGAATACACTTGGCCGCGCTTCTGCCGCGACGTCGCGGCGGGCCGGGCCGCGGCGCTCTACCGCGAAACCGGCACGGTCGATCTCGCCGACAGCCCGACTCCGCGGTTCGATCTGCTCGAGCTGCGGCATTATGCCAATGCCACGCTGCAGTACTCCCGCGGCTGCCCCTACACCTGCGAGTTCTGCGACATCATCGTGATGTTCGGCCGCAAGCCGCGCACCAAGTCGGTGGCGCAGATCGGCCGCGAGCTGGAGGCGCTGCGCCGCCAGGGCATGCGCCGCGTCTTCTTCGTCGACGACAACATGATCGGCAACAAGAAGAAGGCCAAGGAACTGTTCTCCTTCGTCGCCGACTACCAGACGGCCCATCGGCGGCCCTTCGTGTTCGGCACCGAGGTGTCGATCAACCTCGCCCAGGACGAGGAACTGATGACGGCGATGCGCGCCGCCGGCTTCGCCTGGGTGTTCATCGGCATCGAATCCCCCGATCCGGCGAGCCTGAAGGAGACCGGCAAGACCCAGAACCTGCGCGAGGACCTGCTGACCAGCGTGCGCCGCCTGTATGCCCACGGCATCGAGGTGCTGGCCGGGTTCATCATCGGCTTCGACAACGACACGCCTGCGACGTTCGAGCGGCAGTACCGCTTCATCATGGAATCCGGCATCCAGACGGCGATGATCGGGCTGCTGGCGGCCCTGCCCAAGACGCCGCTGTACGCGCGGCTGGAGCGCGAGGGGCGGCTGCGGGCGATCGACGAGGCGTGCGACAACACGCGCGTGCGCACCAACGTCGTACATCCGACGATGAGCGACGCGACGATCGCGCGGCTCTATGCCGACGTCTATCGCCGCCTGCTCACCGATCACGATATCGCGGCGCGGATCCGCAACAAGCTCGCGCATTATGGCCGCACCGACTATTCCGGCGGCTACACGCTCGGTGAGACGCTCTCCCTGGTCGGCCGCTTCGTCACCCGCGGCCTGCTGCCGGGCGGGCCGCGCCGGCTGTGGCATTTCGTTCGTTCGGTCCCGTGGAGCCGGCCGTCGCTGGTGCCGACGATGGTCGCCGACTGGATCACCGGCCTGTCGATGCGGGCCTTCGCGGAGGATCATTTGTGGAGCGCGGTTGCGGGCCCGAACCTGTTGGAGTCGGTGCGGGCGGTGATCGAAAGCTGTCTGCCGCGCGGCCAGGTCCGGGTGACGCGCCGGGCGTCGGTGCCCGACCTGACGATCCGGCTGGGTGGCGCACCCAGTCGGCGCTTCTTCCGCGAGGCGGCACCGGAGCTTCGCCGGTTGCTGTCGCAGTCGCGCGCCCGCCTGACCCTGGCGCTCGACGGCATGCCGGCCGAATATCATCGACAGCTCGAGAAGCTGTTGAAGCGGCTGGCGCGCTATGGCGACCGGGTATGCCTGGAACTGACCGAGGCGACGCGCCAGCAGCTCCAGCAACTCAATCTCGACCTGTCGGCGTTCCGGCTGGTGCTGGTGCCGTGACGGTCGTTGCGGGGCGCGGATCGTGACGCGCCATTCGCCGACGTCCGGCAGGGTTCCGGGCGGCATCAGTCGATCGGTCCGCGTGCTGGCGAGCCGCCGCGCCTATTGCGCCAGCCGCCGCGCTATCTCGTCGGCGGCGTTGGTCAGGAGCGGCAGGATTTCTTTCACCCGCGCGTCGGTCATGCGGGCCTCGGTCGTCGCCACGGTGATCGCCGCGATCGGCGTCGTGGTCGCGCCTGTGATCGGCAGGCCGACGGCGCTGACGCCCGGCGCGGCCCGGTTGGCGATCAGCGCGAATCCAGCTGATTGCGCTTCGCCGCAGTACCGGCGCAGTTCCTCGACCTTCAGATCGCCGTGCTTCGCCAGCCGCGGCGCGATCGCCGCCAGTACCCGGTTCATCTCCACTTCGGGCAGAGCGCTCAACAGCGCGAGCCCGCCGGCGTTGACCCCGAGAGGCTGGCGGCTGCCGAGCGGAACCATCGGGGTCTGGATCGGGTAGGTTCCCTCCACCCGGCTTACGCACACGGTATCGTCGCCGCTGCGCACGAACAGGAAACTGGTGTCGCCGGTGCTGGCGGCCCGCTCCGCCCGCACCGGCGCACAGGTGGCGCGCAAGGTGGGGCCAAACCGGGAAGCCGACGACAGCCCGAGTTCGAAAACCAGCGGTCCGAGGTTGTAGCGCCGCGAGTGTGCGTCGCGCGCCAGCATCTGCTCGCTCGCCAGCGCCTTGAGCAGGCGATGGGCGGTGGGAGGCTCCAGGTCCAGCTCCCGCGCCAGGTCGGTGAAGCGCATGCCCTCCGGCGCATGCGCGGCGATCAACTTCAGCGCCCGCACCACCCGGGCGACGCTCTGAACCCCTGCCATCGCTCGCCTCCGTTCGTCTGTCATCCGCCGCCCGCGCGATGGGCGGCTGGCTCGGTCGAATCCGGCCGATCCGAGGAACCGATCGGCCGGGTTTCGGTTTATTCCAAATAACGGAATTAGTATTTATCACTATTGACCGTATCGCTGGCAACATTGCGAAATGTCCAATGCAGCACTGCTGTATGGAACTTCGCCGGGCAGCGATGATTATTCCAAATATTGGACATGCGGTAATTTGTCAAACGGGACGCGACCCGCGTCGGTGAACACGATCAACAGGAGCGTCGAGCATGAGCGACAACAGCAAGGGGCAGGGTCTCGACGGTGCATCCGCACGCGACCGGGTGCCTTACGAACCGATCACCACCCGTCGTCCCTTCCGGCTTCCGGACAACGCCCGGGTGGCGGTCTGGACGATCGTCAACATCGAGAACTGGCAGCCGGACAACCCGATGCCGCGGACCGTGCTGCCGCCGCCGATGGGCCAGCCGTTGCTGCCCGACCTGCCCAACTGGTGCTGGCACGAATACGGCATGCGGGTCGGTGTCTGGCGTTTCTTCGAGGTTCTGAAGACCTACGGCCTCAAGGCCACGTTGGCGCTGAACGGTTCGACCATCGAGGCCTACAAGCCGGTGTGCGAGGCGGCCCGCGCCGCCGGGTGGGAATTCATGGGGCATGGTTTCGTGCAGCGGCCGATGCACCGGGTGGAC
>JAVBUK010000331.1:0-5801 GCA_031555345.1 Xanthobacteraceae bacterium
CTACATGACACTGGAAACCATCGCTCCATTGAGCGATGATCCCTCCGTCAGCCTGCCGGCAATCGCCAGCTGACCAGCCCGGCCCGGCCCGGAAATCGCGGGGCCCCACCGCCAGTTACACCACGCCAGGGGACACGATCCAAGAGCTCGCCGCGAAAGGGATCGGAACGTCGAATCCACTGGTATGATATCCGGCTGATCCGGGAGCGGACCGCCGGAATGTCGGCAAGCCCGCGCCGTTCGCACCCAGCCGCCGTCCGCCGGTCGCGGTCGGACGCCTGACAGGAAACCCGTATCGCCCGGCATGGAATCGCATCGGCTGAAAGAACAGGACGCCCCCGACCGGCCCGCCGATGCCGCCGATCCCCCCGGCGCCACAACGCGCGGCATCGACGCCTACCGCGCGCCGTGGTGGCTTCGCGGCGGCAATGCGCAGACCATCTGGCCGGCCTTGTTCTCGCATCCGCGCCGGATCGAAGCGCGCCCCTACACCCGCGAGCGCTGGCGCACCCCCGACGGCGACTTCATCGACGTCGACCACCTGCCGGCGCCGCTCGACAGCTCACCCGGCGCCTCACCCCGCCCCCCTTGGCTGGTGCTCTTTCACGGCCTGGAGGGCAACTCGGCCAGCCGCTATGCGATCGCCTTCGCGATCGCCGCGCGGGCGCGCGGCTGGCGCTTCAGCATTCCGCATTTCCGCGGATGTTCGGGTGACGTCAACCTGGCGCCGCGCGCCTACCATGCCGGCGATTTCGAGGAAGTGGGATGGGTGCTGGCCCGCATTCGTCGGCAGGCCGGCGCCCCGGTGTTGGCGGCCGGGGTGTCGCTGGGCGGCAACGCGCTGCTGCGCTGGGCCGAGGAAGCGGGCCGCACCGCGGCAGCAACGGTGTCCGCGCTGGCCACCGTCTCGGCGCCGGTCGACATGGCGGCCGGCGGCGCGGTCATCGACCGCGGCTTCAACCGGCTGGTCTATGCCCGCATGTTCCTGCGCACCATGAAGCCGCGCGCGCTGGCGAAATGGCGGCAATACCCTGGCCTGTTCGATCGCGACCGGCTGGTCGCCGCCCACACCCTGCGGGCGTTCGACGACTGCTTCACCGCCCCCCTGCACGGCTTCGCCGGCGTCGACGACTACTGGCGGCGCAGCTCCGCCAAGCCGCACCTCGTTGCGATCCGCTTACCCGCCCTGCTGCTCAATGCCCGCAACGACCCCTTCGTCCCGGGCGCGTCGCTGCCCGGCCGGCATCAGGTCGGCGACCACGTCACCTTGTGGCAACCCGACGACGGCGGCCACGTCGGCTTCGCGTCCGGCCGATTCCCGGGTCACGTCCATGCCATGCCCGAAGCGGTGTGCGACTGGCTCGCCGCGGCGGGCTGACCGGTCCGATGCTCACCACCGCCGCGCCCAGGCATGCAACTTCCAGCATGCAACTCCCCGCATGCAAGCCGACGCCCACGACAAAGTCACACAGTCACACGGTGTCTTCGTAGCGAATGCCTTTCAGTTCGCACAGCCGACGGCTGATCTGCCGCCGCTCCGCCTCCGAGATCTTGTCCGATTTCAGTTCGTCCTCGAGACGCGAAATCTCTTGTTGCGGGTCGGTATGCCACATCGCCAGCCCGCCGTGCCACAGGCCGCGAACCTTTTCAAGAACCGACTGAATGTTGGGTACCATGACAGCCTCCTGTGCATCCGATCACTGCGGAATCGAGGCTTGCACGCCGATTGTCGCTCCGCACGACCCGACATTCAAGTCTGTCACGGCGCCGCAGTGCTGGCGCCCGCCGATCGGAAAAGCGGATCAGCCGGATCCGTTGATGGCTTCGGGTCGCCCGCCGGTCAGCGCAGCGTCACGGCGCGGGCGGCGGGAAGCGCCGTGTCCTTGGCGATGCGCGGCTTCGCCGCGGTCCGCCGCGGGATCGACCCGGTCGTCGTCGGGTCGGCCCTGGCGGTCGGCGACGCCGGCGATCCGGCCACCGGCGAACGCGACGAAGCGCCGAACGCGCCGGTCTCGGGATAGCGGGCGTTCATGTCGCGCAGGAAGGTGTCGAGCGTGTCGACGGTGGCGATCGTGCGCGAAATGTCGCGGAACTCGGCGACGCTGCCGTTCGACGCGGTGGTCACGATATCGAACGCGCGGCGGTCGGGGCTCTCGGCCATCTTCACCGCGTATTTGCCGCGGAACCGGTCGCGACCGATGCGGTCCTCGGCCAGCGCGTAGCCCATGCCGGCCCGCAGGATGTCGGCGCGCTCGGCGTCGGCCAGCGGCTGCCAGTCGCTCCAGCGGTCGCCGTACAACAGCTCGATCTGCTCCGCCGCCTCGCCCCAGCGCTTGGCCGCCCACAGGATGTCGGCGCGCAGGCGGACCGCCTCCTTGCCGGCGATGTTGGCGATCACCTCCAGCGCGAGATCGCGGCGCCCGATGTCCGACAGGGCACGCCCCTCGAGCAGGAGACGCTGGTTGCGCAGCTCGCCGGACAGTTCGGCGCTGCGGGTCGCCCGCAGCGTCGCCAGCGCGCGGTCGGGCTTGCGGCTCATCAGGTAGATCACCGCCAGCCGGGTGGCGACCTGGGCCCGCGCCGCGCCCTGCAGGCGGTGGTCCACCTGGTGCTGCAGCAGCTCGCTCGCCTGGTCGAGCAGGTCGACCGACACCAGGCGGTCGCTGAGCCGGCGGATCATCTCGTCGCCGCGCCGCCCGATCGGCGTCAGCTCGCGGAAGTCGTAGAACAACCCCAAGGCATCGATCGCCGGCATGGCGTCGCCCTTGCCGGCCAGGAACAGCGAGTTGAACACCGTCGCGGCGTCGTCCTGGATCCGGCGCGTGGTTTCCGACCTCGGGTGCGACTTGAGCGCCGTGCGCATGACGTAGAAGGCGTCGCGGTAGCGGCCGTCCTCGGAATAGAGCCGCGCCAGCAGCTGCAGCGCCTCGATCTCGGTCTCGTCACCCCGCCAGACGGTGGTGAGCGTCTCGAGGCTGGAAATCACGTCCGGCCGCTTGAGGTCGCCGACATGATAGCGCAGGACCGCGTCGCGCAACTGACCCTGGGCCGCCGCGGCCCGGTCGCCCGAGCCGGCCGCCAGCCGGTAGGACATCAGCGCATCCTCGTTGCGACCGAGACCCTCGGCGACCCGGCCGGCGAGCACCGCGATGGACGGCTCGATCTCAGGCGGGATGCCGAGGGTCTCGAACTCGTTGAGCACGGATGCGGCCGCCGCATAGTCGCGCAGCTCCACCGCCGCATGCACCGCCTCGCGCAGCATCAGCCGCTGCAGCTCGAGCGGCAGCGACCCGACCGAGCCGGCGACGCCCCGGAACCCCTCGTGCGCCTCCGCCCATCGCCCGTCGCGCGCCTGCGCGAAAGCCAGCCACAACCGCGAATCGTACTGGTTGCCGACGATCGGATTGGCCAGATCCTTTCGCGCCTCGTCGGCCCGGCCCAGCATGATGTTGGCGATCGCCCGCATCACCAGTCCGGTCGCGTCCTCGGCGGTCGGACGCTCGTCGCTGAGTGCCAGATCGAGCACGCCTTTGGCTTCCGGATACATCTCGCGCGCCAGATAGAAGCGGGCGAGATCGTAGCGCGGCTGCGAGCGTTTGGTTTCCGGCGCCGCCGCCGCGTCGGCGACCAGCTTGTCTTGCTGGTCGAGGAACCTGGCTTCGCGGTCGGCGCCCCACGCCTGCGGGTCGAACATCTGGGGCCGGTAGATGCCGGAGCGCCTCGCCGACGGACCGCCGCTCGACAGCGACAGGCCGGGCGGCCGGACGATCACCACCTTGTCGAGCGCCAGCTCGGCGCTCACGTCGTCGGCGATCGGCTGGATCACCACCCCGTGGGCCGACGCCAGCGCCCGGAACTCGACGAAATTCTGGGTCTTGACCAGGCCGCGGGCCGGGCCGAGACCGGTGACCACCAGCAGGGTGTCGCCGACCTCCGGATCGGCCAGCCGGTGCAGCATGCTCGGATCCGCGAACGGGATGCTGGCGGTCGCGTGCGGCACCCCGACCACGTTGCGGGCGACCGCGAGCGGCCGGGTGGGCTCCATCACCACGTCGCCGATGGTGACCGACCAGGCCGACCCTTCCTCCACCATGCTGGCGAGCCGCGGCCGCATCAGCTTGATGCGCACCACCTGCCCGCCCTGCGAACGGGTGACCGTGGCGCTGCGGATGGTGCGGTTGTCGTTGGTCAGGGTCGCGACGTCGACCGGCGCGGCGCTGTCGAACACCAGCCACAGCGTATCGGCGCGACGGAACACCGCGGCGGGGGTCGGCGCCGCGAACGGAAAGGTCAGTTTGAGGTTGTCGCTTTGACGACGCAGTTCGACCTGCACCGGCGCGTCCGGATTGCGCAGCCTCGGCGGTTGCTCGCCTTCGGCCGTCGGTGCGGGCGGCGCAACCGCAGGCGCGGGCGGCGCAGGCGTCGCAGGCGCAGCCTCCGCCGGTGCGGCACCCGATGGTGGTGCGGGCGGCGGCCCCGGCTGCGCGGCTTGCACCGCCGGCGGCGACAATTGCAGCCCCGGCGCGGCAGACGCTTGCACCGCAGGCGCCTGCGCCGGTGCCGAAGGCGCCCGCGAAGGCACCTCGTCCGCCGGCGTCAAGGCTGGAGGAACCAAGGCTGGCGGCACCAGCGACGACATCGGCTGCGGCGGCTCGATTCCGGTCGGCGCCCCGGTCGGGGGCGGCCGGTTGCGCGCCGCCGCCGGCCGAACCGACGGGACCTCGGCCTGCTCCGGCTTTCCGCCCGCCGGAGCGACATCGACGATGTAATTGTCGTCCTCGCGGAAGTTGCGGGTGTCGACCTTGCCGGCGAACGCGAACTGCACCGTCGCCCGCTGGTCGTCGTTCCGGGTGTCGACCGCCTCGATGGTGGGCGGCATCGTGGCTTTGACGTCGGCGAGGTCGAACTTCACCGCCGTGTCGAAGGTCAGTTTCAGCCCGTCCTTGCTGCGCTCGGCCCCGACCGCGACCGGTTCGGGCATTTCGAAGACGTAGCGCGAAAAGGTCGGCAGGTGCAGCGCCCGCACGATCGACACCGGCACCTCGCGTCGGGTGAGTGCGCGCTGCTCGCGTTCCTTGCGCTCCGCTTCCCGCACCCGCTTGGCGAGCTCCTCCACCACGTCCTGCGGCAGGCTCGGCGGCGCGGCCGTCCAACTGTCCGGCAACAGATCGATGAACAGTTGCTCGCCGGCCGTCATCGCGTTGAGCCGCACCCGCTGCGACAGCGCCAGGCGGATCGCTTTGCCGTCGGGATCGCGCCGGGCCGCGGTGACATAGCCGGCCGCGCTGGAATACAGCCGATCGACCGCGACCTGCACCGGCTGGGCGAAGCCGACGACCAGAATGCCGTTGGCCAGCTTCACGTCGGCGTCGACCGGCTCGCTGAACCGCACGACGATGCGGGCGTACCCCTCGCTGAGGCTGGCCCTGATGTCGCCGCGCACCGGCTCCGCCCGCACCGCGCCGGCGGTGCCGAACAGCAAGGCCAGCAGAAGCATCAGCTCGAGCAGGATGGCCAGGACCGCCCGCAGCCCGACGCGCGGCGGCTTGCGCGCCGCGGCGTCGAACGCCGTCCAGCTGAGCGGGGATTTGTCCATCACGCGATACTCGCGACCCTGACGCGGCAGGCCCTCGGCGCCAGCCTAGGCCGTCGCGTTTAACGCAAGGTGAATTTTGTTAAGAGTTTTTCCTCTCGGCCGGCCAGATACTTGCGCTCCTCGACGGTGGCGTTGGAACCGGGCCCCGACAGCACCGCGCAACACCCACCCTACCGGCTGCCGGGCCTCGCTTTGAGACGGCCGC
>JAVBUK010000036.1:0-4263 GCA_031555345.1 Xanthobacteraceae bacterium
CCGTTTTGCGATCAACGCCTTCGAGACCGACCAGCCCCGCTTCCTCGCCGCCCCGGAACACGCCGTGTTGCTGGTCGAAAGCGAGTGGGACGACGTGCGCACGCCGGCGCTGGCCCGCCTGTCGGCGTGGCCGAACGACGCCTTGCCGGCCGCGGCGCTGGCGGTGATGGCCGATTCGACCCGGGCGGCGGTGCAGGACGGCGCCCGGCAACTGCTGCGCCGCCGCCTCGCCAACGACGACGCCGGCGCGGTACTGACGCGCTTGTTGGAACATCCCGCCGGCGGCTTTCACCTGTTCGTCACCGAGCTGATCACCAGCCAGACGCTGGCCGATCCCGCGGTCTTCGACAAATTCCTGATCCAGGCCCGGATCATCCTGATGCAGATCAACCGCGGCCGCGTCGCCAAGGACCGGGTGTTCGCGGTGCTGCGGCGGGAGGCGTTGGCGCGCGAGGCACGCGCCGCGGCGATCGGACGGCTGCTGCACGACCTGACGCTGAGTGCGATCCTGCGCGACAAGACCCCGGCGCTGATGATCCTGCGCGACATCGCCCAGGCCTGGCCCGGCCTCGCCATGCCGGTCGCGGTGACGCCGACGCGCCTTGCGCGCAGCAACGGAGCCGCCGCATGAACTTCGTCTACCGTTTTCTCGGCGAGACCACCGCCGTCAGCGACGCCGGCGCGTCGTCGTTCGGCTTCGCGCCGGACACGCTGCGGCAGCCGACCTTCTTCACCGGCAAGGTGGCCAGGCATCTCGCCTTCCGCGAAGCGATCTCGGCGCTCCATCACGTGGTGGTGTCGGATCTGCGGTTCAAGCCGCGCGACCGCACCGCCTATTTCGAATGGCTCAAGCAGCACGAGGCCCAGCTCCTCGCCGAGGCGACCGCCAACCGCGCCGAGGTGACGGCGAAGATCCAGGCCCTGCGCGAGCGCCTGCGGGCCATCGACGCCGACCACGAGCGGTTGATGAAACCGTTCTGGCAGGCGCGCAAATCCTATTTCGACTATCTCTATCGGCAGAACCGCGACGCCTGGATCGTGCTCGATCCGGTGATCACCGTGCACCCCGACGAGATCTTTTTCGAGTGCTTCAGCCTGGACGAGTCGAGCTACGGCCGGCTGTCGTGTGACCACGACGTGTTCCAGAGCCTGGGCGAGATGGCCTACGGCACCACCAACATCGACTACAGCCACGCGCTGTACGACGAGTTCCAGAAGATCCGGACCTATCGCGACACCACGTTGAGCATCGATCCGTCGGGGTTCGAGGTGCAGACCGGCGACGACACCGATTTTCGCGAAGAAAAGATCGACCTGCCCGACAGCTGGGTGCGCGGCTTCCTGCAGGTGTCCAGCGCCATGACGCTGCCGGCGCATGTGTTCGACCTCGATCCGATGGACATGGCCAACATCCTGGCCCGGCTGGCGCAGCGAAAGGAGCGGGTCGGCCCGCGGGCGCTGCGCTTCGTGCTCGCGCCGGACGCGCCGGTCGCGGTGATCATCGAACCGTGGGGCGAACGGCTGACCTTCCGGCGATCGATCTATCGTGGCCCCGAGGGCGGAGAAATCCGCATCTGGGGCCGGCGCCGCCTCGCCATTCTGGCGCGGGCACTGCCGCTGGCGCGCTCGCTGCGGGTGCATCTGACCGGCACCGGCATGCCGTCGTTCTTCGTGGTCGATTTCGGCGGCATCCGCTTCACCCTGGGCCTGTCCGGCTGGACCGCCAACGACTGGTCGTCGGCCGGGCAGTTCGACCTGCTGGCCCCCCGCCACAAGGTCGACAGCGACACCGCGCAGCGGGTGTTCGCGGCCCTGAGCGCGACGCATTCCGGCGCGGCCGGCGCGCTGGCGCAGCAGGCCGGGGTCGAGGAAAAGCTGGTCCATGCGGCGCTTGCCGCCTACACCCAGGCCGGACGGGTGATGTTCGACCTCGACAAGGGCGTCTACCGTCGGCGCGAACTCAGCCGCCAGCCGCTGGACATGACGCGGCTGCGCTTCGCCAGCGAGCAGGAAGAAAAAGCGGATCGCTTCATTGCCGCCGACCTGGTGCAGATCAAGGGGATCGACCGCAACCAGGGCCGCCGCCTGGTGGCTGGCAGCGTCATGGACAATGCCCGCGCCGAGCAGGTGAACCTGACGATCGACGCGGACGACCGCCTGATCGAGGCGCGCTGCAGCTGCCACTTCTACGTCCACAACCGGATGATGCGCGGGCCATGCGAGCACATGCTGGCGCTGCGCCGCATCTTCCACGGCGAAGTCGAGGGCGTGGCGCAAGACGGCGGACGAGACGGCGGACGTGACCGGGGGAACGCCGCATGACCCCGCATGCGTACAATTCCCGCTTGAATTTTGCCGCCGAATGCGGCACCCACCATCGGAAGGGCGCGGGCTGGTCAGGACCTTGCAACCCGGGCGGCGTATCGCCGTCCTTGCATCATGGCCGCTCATGCATCACTGGCCCGATCTTCACTGGGCCGGGACTGCCCACCGTATCACAATTGCAGATTGGGTTCCGTGAACCCAATTGTGATACGGTGGGCGTCCCGGCTTCGAGTGGATCGATCCAGTCCTCGGAAGAGACGAAGGCAGATCGGCTCGCGCCCTTTCCGGTCCCGCACATCGCCGCATTCGTTGGCCCGTCGGCGAGGACCCCCGCATGACCGAGACCGTCTCGCCCGGCACGCTGACGCGCCAGCAGCTCTACGACCGCATCCGCCAGTCCTCCAGGGACGAGGTGATCCTCGAGGAAATGATCCGCCTCGGCTTCTGGCCCGACGGCGAAGCCGCGCCGACGCCGGCGGCGGACATGATTCATGCCCGCGCCGACACCCTGCGCGAACTGACGGAACTGCAACGCCAGAACGCGCTGTGGGACAATCCCGAGCGGGCGCTGAAGGAGCTGCACAAGCGCCGCAAGGCCGAAGCCATGGCGCGGCGCCAGGACACCAAGCGGCGCCATGCCGAAGCGCGCCACAACCGCGCCCAGGCCTGGCATGCGCGGCGCCAGCGCGACCTGCTTCATCTCGGACAAGGCGTGTCGGCCGGCCTCGCTGTCCGCGAGACCGACAAGCCGCTGCAGGCCGGCCTGCCGGCGCTGGCCGACGCCAAGGCGCTGGCCGACGCCATCGGGATCGCGCTCGGCGAGCTGCGGTTCCTGTGTTTCAACCGCCCGGTCTCCACCGTCAGCCACTACCAGCGTTTCCGCATCGCGAAAAAGTCGGGCGGCGAGCGGCTGATTTCCGCGCCGATGCCGCGGCTCAAGCGGGCGCAATACTGGGTGCTCGACAACATCCTGGCCGGAACGCCGATCCACGACGCCGCCCACGGCTTCGTGCCGCAACGCTCGATCCTGTCGAACGCCAGGAACCACGTCGGCAAGGACGTGGTCGTCAATCTCGACCTCGAGAACTTCTTCCCCACCCTGACCTATGCGCGGGTCAAGGGCCTGTTCGAGGCGATGGGTTATGCCGAAGCGGTAGCGACGCCGCTGGCACTGCTGTGCACCGAACCGAAGATCGACGAAATGTCGCTGGACGGCGTGCGCTATTTCGTCGCCGACGGCCCGCGGCGGCTGCCGCAGGGGGCGCCCACCAGCCCGGCGATCACCAACCTGATCTGCCGCAAGCTCGACCGGCGGCTGTTCGGGCTCGCGCAAAAGCTCGGCTTCACCTACAGCCGCTATGCCGACGACATGACGTTTTCGGCCTCCGGCGCGGCGACGCGCAAGATCGGCACCCTGCTCAAGGCGGTGCACGGCATCGTCGCGGCCGAAGGCTTCACCGTGCATCCCGACAAGACCCGGGTGATGCGCAAGTCGGCGCGCCAGGAGGTCACCGGGCTCACCGTCAACCAACGCCCGGCGGTGCGGCGCGATCTCCTGCGCCGCTTCCGGGCCGTGCTGCAGCAGGTCGAAACCCACGGGCCCGCGGGCAAACGGTTCGGCCCGGGCGACAACGTGGTGCGCTCGCTGCTCGGCTTCGGCCACTTCGTGGCGATGGTCGATCCGGAAGGCGGCAAACCGCTGCTGCAGCGCGCGATGCGGCTGGCCGCGGCCCACCTGCCGAAGGCGCCGCGGCGGCATGCCGGCGCCTCGTTCCGCAACACGGCGGCCGCCGGCCGCTGTCCGGGCCGGCAATGGGTGCCGGCGGAACGGCCGGCGCCACCGCTCGATCCGGTGCTGGCGGCCTTCGCCAAGCAGGAGGAAAGGCAGGAGGAAAAGCAGGCCGCCCGGCAGGCGGCGCAACAGGCCGAGATCGGAAG
>JAVBUK010000094.1:0-5012 GCA_031555345.1 Xanthobacteraceae bacterium
GTTGCCGCAGTTGCCGGACCAATCGATCAATGGCATCTCGATCGACACCTGCCCGACCAAATATTCGATGTCACAGTCGGGCCGCGCCGACCGAGATACCAGCACGACCTTGCTGGTCGAGGAGCTTGCGCCGCCCATCCCGTCGATCTGCTTGCCATAGCGGTCGGGACTGCCAATCACACGCAACAGCAACCGGTCGCGTTCGGCGGCGTCCGTCGGCAGATGATCGGCGTAGAAGAATACACCCTTGCTGGTGCCGCCACGCATGTAGACAGCGGGCACGCGCAGTGAGTTCATTCAGGCTCCTCGATTACAAGCGTCGCATCAGCTGGTTGATGGCGCTATCCGTCACGACTGCCGCGGAACGCGCCCGCGCAGGACCGGTGACAAAGCGGAATCTACCGCGCAATCGCGACATGCGCTTGCGTTGAATCAACCCATGGCCCGTCAGGTCGAGTCAGATCGACCGGACCGAATGGATGGAGACCGCCATGCCGTATCTTGTTGCCGCCGATCTGCCGCCTGCCTCCGCCGGGCAGCGATTCCGTGCCCTGCTGAACCGGCCTGGAATCCTGGCAATGCCCGGCGCCCATAACGGCTTGGCTGCTCTCCAGGCAAAAGCCGCCGGCTTCGAAGCGCTCTACCTGTCCGGCGCCGCCATGACGGCGTCAATGGGATTGCCCGATCTCGGCATGATCACCGTCGACGAGGTTTGTTTCTTCGTGCGTCAGGTGACGCGCGCTGCCGGCATTCCCGTCCTTGTCGATGGCGACACCGGTTATGGCGAGGCTCTTAACGTCATGCACATGGTACGCGCGTTCGAGGAGGCAGGCGCCGCCGCCGTCCACATCGAAGACCAATTGCTGCCGAAGAAATGCGGGCATCTCAACGACAAGAAGCTTGCCGACGCCAATGACATGGCGGCCAAGATCAATGCGGCGGCGCGGGCCAGACGCGACCTCGTAATTGTGGCGCGTACCGACGCAGCGGCAAGCGAAGGCATTGCCGGAGCGGTGGCGCGTGCGAAACACTATATCGCCGCGGGCGCTGATGCCATTTTCCCTGAGGCGCTGACCACGCCGGACATGTTCCGCGAATTCGCCAACCAGATGGCCGGCGTGCCGCTGCTCGCCAACATGACGGAATTCGGTCGCACGCCGTTCTTGACTGCACACGAATTCGAAGACCTCGGATATGCCATGGTCATCTGGCCAGTCAGCGCATTGCGCTGCGCGGCCAAGGCGCAGGAGGAACTTTATGCTGCGCTCCGCCGTGACGGCGGCGCGCACAACATGGTGGCCCGCATGCAGACGCGCGCAGAACTCTACGCAACCATCGGCTATTCCGACTATGAAGCTCTTGACGCCAGTATCGTCAGGACGCTCATTCCCTGACCACCTCGGCTCACCCCCGAGGTGGAATGCATCGGCAAGGGCAAGGCCCACAAGCCTTACGAGTTCGGGGTCAAGGTGAGTGTCGCCACCACCATTGCGCCTTCCGCCGGCGGCCAGTTCGTCACCCACGCGATGGCGCTGCCCGGCAACCCCTATGACGGGCACACGCTTCGCCAAGGTGATCCCGGCGATCGAGGGGTCGTCGGCAACGTGCTCGAGCGCATCGTCGCCGATGCCGGCTACCGCGGCCACAACGCGCCGGAAGAACACCGCTTCCACGTCTACGTCGCCGGCCAGAAACGCGGCGTCACCGACCAGATCAAGCGGGATGACGCCGGTCCGCCGTCGAGCCGGTGATCGGTCACCTCAAGGACAACCACCGCATGGGTCGCAACTACCTCGCCCATACCGAGGGCGATGCCAGCAACGCCGTCCTCACCGCCGTCGGCTACAACTTCCGCCGCCTCATCCGGTGGCTGAGGCTCTTGCTACTCACTATCCTGATCGCCCTCGGCACGCCCAGTCAGCTAAAATCCGCCTGATACGCGAGTTCTTCACGACCGACCAATCTGCGTCAATTGAACTTGGCGCAAAGCTTCGGCAGCACGGCCTCCAAGCCTCCTTCGTTCCATTTCAGGTCGATATCCGGCGCGTAGCGGATGTCCGCGGCCAAGTCCTGCAGGTCGCCGTCGCTCAGGGCATGTTGCCTGTAGGCCGCCTGGGCCCTGGCGTAGTCGCGTTCGACCATCCCCATCGTTTTGAAAAACGCCGAATAACCCACCGCCAGCATGTCTTCGTCGAACGCCTCGTCCATCTCGACATCGACCGCGACCAGGCTGTCGGGATCGGCCAGGGCGCGCAGGAACACGTCCTTGCCCTGGGCGGTGAGCCAGCCGCGGAAGTAGTCGAAGCCGTCGTCGCTGCAGCCGCCGTTGATCACATAGGCCGCGGCCCACAGCTTGTTCTTGTACGACAGCCGCTGGTAGGCGGCGAAGATGTTCTGCCAGCGCATGATGTCGCCGACCGCCAGACCGGCCAATTGGTCGACCAGCACGACCGCGAGCTGATCGCCGGCCTGGCGACGGGCGTCGTCGATCAATTCCCAGAACCGTCGCTTGTCCATTTGTGCTGCCTCGCCGTCACGACTGGCCTCGCCTCGGGGGCGTGCGCCCACCGGAAACGTCTCAGGCGCCAAGCCCCCTGACCACCAAGCGGTTGAGCCGCGACGCAAAGGCGGCAGGGTCCTCGGGCACTTCGCCATCGAGAATCTGCGCCTGCTCGTACAGCAGCATCGCAAGGTCGGCGACGTCGTCGTCGCGCGCCTGTTCCTTGGCGAGGCCGATCGCCTTCACCAGCGCGTGGCGCGTGTTGAGTTCGAGGATCGGCTTGGAGATGGCGCCGCGGTTCTGCCGTGCCAGCAGACGCTCGAGTTCGCGGTCCGGCCCGCGGCCGGCCGCGACCAGACACGCCGCGCTGTCGGTCAGGCGTTGCGACGCGCGCACCTCGGTGACGCGCTCGCCGAGCGCGGCCTTGACCGCCGCGAGGGCCGCCGCATCGCCCTCGTCGTTCGGCGGAGCCGAATTCTCCGCCGGATCGACCAACGGCACCAGGGCGAAATCCACTTCGCCCTGGCTCAGCGACTTCAACGGCTTGCCCTCGAACCCGAGCGGCGCCGCGGTCCACAACGCGTCGACCGGGTCGGTGAACAGCAAGACCTCGATGCCACGCGCGCGCGCCGCCTCCAGCTTGGGATTGGACCTGAGGCGTTCGATGCTTTCGCCGACCAGATAGTAGATCTCGGTCTGGTTGGGACGCAGGTCGGCGATGTAGTCCTTCAGCGACCGCTTCTGATCCCCTTTGGTGCTGGCGAAGCGGGCCAGCGCGAGCAGCGCCTCGCGCCGCTCGAAGTCCTCGTAGATGCCTTCCTTGAGCACGCGGCCGAAGGCGTCCCAGATCTTGGCGAACGTGTCGGCGTCCTTGGCGGCGATCGTCTCCAGTTCGGTGAGCACACGGCCGGTAATGGCCTTGCGCATCTGTGCGACCTGCGGGTTGTTCTGCAACATCTCGCGGGAAATGTTCAGCGGCAGGTCCTCGCTGTCGACCACCCCGCGCACGAAGCGCAGCCAAGTCGGCAGCAGCATCGCGTCGTCGGTGATGTAGACGCGCCGCACGTACAGCTTGACGTGCCCGAGCCTGGATGGATCGAACAGGTCGAACGGCGGCAGCGAGGGGATGAACAGCAGCACCGCATAGGACTGCCGGCCTTCGGCGCGATAGTGCAGCGTCGCCGCCGGCTCGTCGAACGCACCGGCAAGTGCCCGATAGGCCTGGGTGTAGTCCTCCGGCGCGAGCTCCGATTTCGGCCGTTGCCACAGCGCGCTGGCGGTGTTGATCTGGCGCGCCGTCCCGTCCTTGCCGACCAGTTCGATCGGGAACAGGATGTGGTCCGAATAGGTGCGCACCACCCGCTCGATGTCGGCCTCTTCCAGGTAGTGCCTGGCGTCTTCCTTGAGGTGCAGCACGACTTCGGTGCCGCGCGCGACCCGGGCCGCGGCGTCTGCGCTTGCCGCCTCGACCTCGAACCCGTCGCCGCCCGATGAGCGCCAGACCCAGGCCGCTTCCGCACCGGCGCGGCGGCTGGTCACCTCGATCCGGTCGGCGACCATGAAGGCCGAATAGAACCCGACGCCGAACTGGCCGATCAATCCGGTGCCGTCCTTGGCTTCGGCGAGGCGGTTCAGGAAGGCGCGCGTGCCCGAACGCGCCACCGTCCCGAGATTGTCGATCAGTTCCTGCCGGTCCATGCCGACGCCGTTGTCGGCGATCGTCAGCGTGCCGGCGTCGGGCCTGACGCGGATCGCCAGCGGTTGCCCATCCACCAGGTCAGGCCGGCCGATCGCCTCGTAGCGCAGCCGGTCGCAGGCATCGGAGGCGTTGGAAACGAGCTCGCGCAAAAAGACGTCGGTCTCGGAATACACCGAATGCACCATCAGGCGCAGGAGTTCGGCGACTTCCGCTTGAAACGGGTGGGTCTGGACACGGGTTTCGGCTTCGGTGCTCATGCCGCTCACTCGACTGGTTTCGTCTGGGGCAGGACCGATATCGCGCACCCGGGCGGGGTTGGCAAGTTCCTGTCCACCCTACCTCGCCCCACTCCGGTGGCCGCACGGCGCGCCCTGGCCCGTCATCATCACGCCCGCGACGCCACACTGGCGAACTTTTCCCGGATGGCCCGCCGCTCGGGGCCGATTTGGGACAGGGCCGCGATCAAACCGACAACCGCCATGGCTATCCCCAAATACCATATGCCGACGAAGCCGAGGTGGAAGGGGCCCCCCTTGGTCGAGAAGTGCTCGGCCATGAAACCACTGGCGAGCAGCGCGGTGGCGGCGCCGAGCTGCCCGATCGTGTTGACCACCGCAGCCGAGAACCCGGCCACTTTCAGCGAAAACACCTCCGACAGCGTCGAGTTGACCAGCGAGAACACGTTGAAGGTCGAGCCGCACGCGAACGACAAGGCGATGAGGAGAAACGCGCTCGGGATCCGCAGCGTCAGCAGATAGAAGAACACGATCGCGCTGGCCTGGCAGGCGGCCATCACCACCGTGCGCGGGGTGC
>JAVBUK010000212.1:0-10095 GCA_031555345.1 Xanthobacteraceae bacterium
CTTGCCGAGGTCCTCGGCCGACAGCTCGCCCCGCAGCAGGACCTCGTTGCCGACGACGACGGCGCTGATCACGTCCGGGTAGCGATTGGCCAACCCGATCACGGTTTCGACCTGGACCCGGTTTTTCGGCAGCAGGCGGCTGAGCCAGACGCCCTGCATGACCTGGAGTCCGTATTTGCGCGCGATCGCCGGCACCTGGTCGACGCCGTGCTCGATCGAATAGGTGCGCACGCATTTGGTCACCTTGGCCAAGCGGGCGAGGTCCCGGTCGATCTGCCACTCCTCGACATGGGTGTCGTCACGCAGCGGGTTCTGGTCGAGGCCGAACGGCGCATAGGACAGGCAGGGCATTTTGTCGCTCTGCGACGGCGCGGCCGGCATGGCGACCGGCCTGCCGAGCCAGACCCAGGCCACGAGCACCACGGCGACCGACAAGACCAACGCGCCAACCGCAGCGTTCAAAGGCGCCAGCTTCATTGCCATACCACGTCCGGAAGAACAGATTGGTCCGATTAGCCTGCGACGATGCGCTTGCCAAGCCCGGGAGCCTCGTCGTCCCCCGCGCCGGCATCCTTTTCGCCGCCGGGAGCCGCTGGTGTCCCGGTTCCGGCGTTCGTATCCGTTCGTGGCCCGCCCCGGCCAGGCGTCGGCACCGCGAGGACACTCGCAACTCTATGACGCTAGTGTGGTTTTGAATTTGACGTTCCGATCTAGCGCGCGCCGCAAGGGTGATTGGAACGTCAAATCCGCCACACTGGACAAAGCGATCGAGTTCGGTCATTGCAAATGCGTTCGCGCAATGGCCCCGCGCCGTATTGCCGACCCATTTCGATGGTGAGAAACTGACCTCTCCGGTCGGCGGTGATTCAACTCAAACCAGAAGAAATCATGACCTTTATCGGTGCGCGTTTGGTCGTCGTGCTGCTCTGCGTGGGAGCTCTCGCCGGGCTTGGAACGTCGGTTCGGGCTCAGGGATCGAACCCCGACCAAAAACCTCCCGAGAAGGGGCAGGCTGCCGGGGACAAGGCCGAGACGAAAAAGATCGACGTCATCGCTGAGGCCACCAAGCGGTTGACCGGAGCGGCGGCCAACCCGGAATGCACCTGGATCGGCGTCCGGGTGTCCCGGTTGTTGTACCAGGACGATCTCGACACCGCCTTCCGACACCTCGACATCTATGACCGGTTCGGATGCCCCGGTAACCATATTCACGCGACCTTCCGGTGCCTGGCCAAGCTGCCGGAGATCAATCCGAAGACCGACACGCTGACCAGCCGGGTCAACGACTGCTGGCTTGACCCGACCGGGGAGACGGCGGCGGCGGCACCCCAGACGCCCGCTCCGGCTGCCACCCCCCCGACCGGCCCGGCGACCCCGACCGGTCCGGCGGCCCCGAGCCCCCCCCCGGCCCGTTGACGACCTAATCCCTATTTTCCGGTCCCGCCCTCATTTTCCGGTCTCTCTCCGGAAGTCGTTATTTTCCGAGCGGGAGGCGGGTGGATTTGATCCTCTGGATGACCGGCTTCGGGACTTCTCGTAGGCCATCCGCTTGGACCGGCCGCTTGGACCGTCCGCTTGATCACGCTGTGGTCGGCGGACGGCGTCGCTTCAAGCGCCGGGTAGGTTCTTGAAATCCAACCGGTCCCCGGACCGGTCTCATTCAGGTGGCGTTCAGATCGCGCACGCCAAAATGAGGCTGATCCAAATGCTTCCGCCTCGCCGGCGCCCGCGCTCCTGTCGGGCTGCGGCGATCGTGTCGTGCACGGCCGTCGCCGGACGGACCGGAATCCGCCGACCGGCCTGTGCACCGCAAAAAAAGAGGTTTGGCGGTCGACGCCGCCGCAAATGTGCCATGGACTGCCGGTACTTGAGAATTCGCCTTGCTGGGGGATATGTTGCGTTGCAGCTGCCCTCTCGGTCGAGCCTAGGGGACAGGCTCAGGTCTCTGAACTCCCGCCCCATACGGTGACACAACCATGCGGTCCGTCGCTGCGGTGGTCGCGATTGCTGCGTGCCTGCACGCCGGGATCTGGGGACTGGTGCATCGCCAGTCCGCCGCCCCCGAATTCAACCAACCTCTCCCCAGTGTGTCGTACACGCCGTTCCACGGCATCCTCGATCCCAAGGATTCGAAGACCTGGCCGACCGCCGAGCAGGTCCGCGCCGATCTGAAGGCGATCGCGCCGTTGACCCGAACGATCCGCCTGTATCGATCGACGGCCGGGATGGACATCGTGCCGCCGATTGCCGCCGAGTTCGGGCTCAAAGTGACGGTCGGCATCTGGCTCGACACCAACCTCGACGAGCCCGGCAAGGCGCGTTTCGGCAAGTATATCGGCCAGTATCTCGGCAATTCGAGTTACCATGTCGACAAAGACGGCAATTTCGACGACCAGAACGAGCTGGAAATCCGTGCCGCCATCGACATGGCCCGGAAGAACCGCAACGTCAACGCGATCGTGGTCGGAAACGAGACCACCCTGCGGCGGTCGCTGTTCTGGGCCCGCATCGCGGCCGAGGCCGCCAAGGCGGTCGACGACATGCGGGCCACCCGGCAGATGACTCCGGACGAGGTCGCGGCCGAGAACAAGCGGACGGTCAAGGCGATCACCGACAATCGGCTCGCCGCCCTGCAGCAAGAGGCCGAGAACATCCGGGCCAGTCAACTGAAGGAGAACGCGGCGGCGCACGTCGACCCGGTCGACACCATCGTGTCGCGCCTCGAGGCCCGGCAGAACGTCGACGATCTGGTCAAGATCATCCAGCGGGTGAAGCGCCAGACCTCCGTTCCGGTGACCACCGGCGAGACCTACGACATCTGGCAGTCGCATCCCGAACTGGCCTCGGCGGTGGACTTCATCGGCGCCCACATCCTGCCCTACTGGGACAAGCAGCCGTACGAAAAGGCCGTCGACTTCGCGATCGGCAAGTACAAGGGCCTGCGCGAACAGTTCGAGGGCAAGCGCATCGTGGTGGCCGAGTTCGGCTGGCCGAGCGGCGGCTACAACCGCAACGGCGCCGAGCCGGGCCGGCTCGAACAGGCGACCGTGATGCGTGATTTCGCCACCCGCGCCGATGCCCTGGGGATCGACTACAACGTCATCGAAGCCTACGACCAGCCGTGGAAGAACATGGAAGGCAGCGTCGGACAGTACTGGGGCCTGTTCGACACCGCGCGGAACCAGAAATTCGCCTGGACCGGGCCGCTCGGCGACCAGGATTTCTGGGCGCTTGCGGCGATCGCGGTGGCGATCGGCTTCCTGGTCTCGTTGCCGGTCCTGGCAATGGGCGCCACCGTGGGCCAGGCCACCATGCTCGCCGCCGCCTCCCACCTGGTCGGCGTCTGGGCCTCGACCCTGTTCGCGTTCTGGAACGGGCAGTATTTCGTGTTCGGCTCGGCCTTCGCCCTGGGTGTCGGGCTGTTCCTGCTGGGGCCGTTGGTGCTGATCGCGCTGGCGCGCATCGACGAAATCGCCGCGATCATGTTCGGACGCGGTCCGTCCCGCCTGCTGCAGCCGCTCGCGGCACCGGACGGGTATGCCCCCAAGGTGTCGATCCACATCCCGGCCTACCAGGAGCCGCCGGAGATGCTCAAGGCCACGCTCGACTCGGTGGCGGCGCTCGACTACCCGAATTTCGAGTGCGTGGTGATCATCAACAACACGCCGGACCCCTACTACTGGCGCCCGATCGAAGAGCATTGCCGCACGCTCGGCGAGCGCTTCAAGTTCATCAATGCGACCAGGATCGAGGGCTTCAAGGCCGGCGCGCTGCGCCTGGCGCTGGCCGACACCGCGCCCGACGCCGAAATCATCGGCGTGATCGACGCCGACTACACCGTCGAGCCGAACTGGCTGGGAGATCTGGTGCCGGCCTTCGCCGATCCCAAGGTCGGCCTGGTGCAGGCGCCGCAGGATCACCGCGACGAGGGCCGCAGTCCGCTGCATCGGGCGATGAACAGCGAGTATGCCGGGTTCTTCGACATCGGCATGGTCGAGCGCAACGAGAACAACGCCATCATCGTCCACGGCACCATGTGCCTGATCCGCCGCGCCGCGCTCGACGCCGCCGGCGGCTGGTCGAGCGACACGATCTGCGAGGACTCCGACCTCGGCCTGACGATCATGGAGCTGGGCTGGGACGCGCACTACACCAACCGCCGCTACGGATACGGCCTGCTGCCCGACAGCTTCGAAGCCTTCAAGAAGCAGCGCCACCGCTGGGCCTATGGCGGATTGCAGATCGTGCGCAAGCATTGGCGCCGCTTCCTGCCGGGCGCACCGGGCCTGACCTCGGTACAACGGCGCGACTTCGTGCTCGGGTGGCTCAATTGGCTCGGCGCCGAGGCGATCGGCGTGGTGATGGCGTTCCTGAACCTGCTGTGGGTGCCGGTGGTCGCCTTCGTGGGCATCGCCATTCCCGACAAGGTCCTCACCTTGCCGATCATCGCGGCGTTCGTGGTGTCGGTCGCGCATTTCGTCACGCTGTACCACCGGCGCGTCGCCTTGCCGGCGAGCCATGCCGCGGTCGGCATGATCGCCGCGATGGCGATGCAGTGGACGGTGGCGCGCGCGGTCGGTTTCGGATTGATCAAAGATCACCTGCCCTTCGTGCGGACCGCCAAGGGCGGCGCGGCGAAAAAGGGCGTCGCGTTCCCGGCGTTTTACGAAGCCGTGATGGGCGGCCTGCTGGTGCTCGGCGCCGTGACGGTGTTCGTGACCAACTACGAGCAGGTGCGCGAGGTGAACCTGTTCGCCCTCGTGCTTCTGGTCCAGAGCCTGCCGTTCCTGTCGGCCGCATCGCTGGCGATGTTCGAGACTTCGCGCTTCAACGATTTCGCCTACCTGGGGCGCCTGCAGGCGGCCGTGATCGGGCCCATCCGGCGCCTGAAGCCGCGCACGATCGCGCCATCGCCGGCGATGGCGGAAAAGCGCATCGAGGCCGCGCAATAGGCCGGTGGCCGGACGGGCGAAGCCCCGGCACGGCGAGCGGGCTGGGGCTCTTGGCGTTTTGCCCCCTGCCCGCCCGGTTCATCCGCCGGCCATCGATGGCCGGCGGCCCGCATCTGTTCCCGACTCACGCCGGCATCGCGGTCTCGATCAGGCGGACCCAATAGGAAACGCCGAACGGGATCAGGTCGTCGTTGAAATCGTAGGCCGGATGATGCACTCCGGCGCCGGCGCCGTTGCCGACGAACACGAAAGCGCCCGGTCGTTCCGCCAGCATGAAGGCAAAATCTTCTGCCGCCATGAGCGGCGGCGCGGCGGCATCGACCTGGTCGGCGCCCGCCACCTTGCTGGCCACCGCCGCCGCGAACGCGGTTTGACGGGCATGATTTTCCAGCACCGGGTAGCCAGGGCGAATGTCGAGGACCGCCTTGGCGCCATGGAGCTTCGCCACCCCCTCCACCACCGCGCGCGCGCGCCGTGCGATCTGTTCGCGCACGTCGGCCGTCAGGCTGCGGACGGTGCCGACCAGACGCGCGGTCTGCGGAATCACGTTGTCGGCATGTCCGGCGTGGAACTGGCAGATCGACACCACCGCCGGCCTGAGCGGATCGACGTTGCGCGACACGATCGACTGCAGCTGGTTGACGATCTGCGCCCCGACCAGGACCGTGTCGACGCACAGATGGGGGGTCGCCCCGTGCCCGCCGACCCCCTCGATGTCGATCGTCAGGAGGTCGGTGGACGCCATGATCGGGCCCGGGCGGGTGGTGAAACGGCCGACCGGCAGGCCCGGCATGTTGTGCATGCCGTATACTTCCTCGATACCGAAACGCGTCATCAGGCCGTCCTGCACCATGGCGCGGCCGCCGGCGCCGCCCTCTTCCGCCGGCTGGAATACCACTACTGCGGTGCCGGCTAAACGGCGCGTCTCGGCCAGGTGGCGCGCTGCGCCGAGCAGCATCGCGGTATGGCCGTCATGGCCGCAGGCGTGCATCCTGCCGGGAACGGTCGAACTGTAGGGTACGCCGCTCGTCTCGTCGATCGGCAGCGCGTCCATATCGGCGCGCAGCCCGATCACCGCCGGTCCGGTGCCGGACGCCGGCTTGGCGCCGCGGATGACGCCGACCACGCCGGTGCGGCCGATCCCGGTGGCCACCTCGTCACAGCCGAACGCCTTCAGCTTGTCCGCCACCATCGCGGCGGTACGATGCACATCGAAGCTCAGTTCCGGATGGGCGTGCAGGTCGTGCCGCCAGGCGGCGATGTCGGGAAGACCGTCGGCAAGATGGTCGAGAATGGGCATGGTCGCTCCGGCGGAACACGCGGCGGGCTGCAGGCACCACGCCCACTTCTTTGGTCGGCGCATGGCGGCAGCGCCTGCCGGCTCGGGGGCGGGCGGTCGCCGCGACAACGCGCCGTCCAGCGGAACAACTAACCCATGTTTCCGCGCCCGCAAACGCATTCGTTTTCCTGCCGGCGCGGCCCGATCGGGGCGCCGGCGACAACCGGTTGGCATACCGGCCGCCCCTGGCCGGCCGGAACACGGCAGACCGCCCCGCCAGGCGGCCTGTTCGCGCACTATTGACCCGGCGGAGCACCCCCCTTACACAACGCATCGGACCGAGCGCGTAGCTCAGGTGGTAGAGCAACTGACTTTTAATCAGTAGGTCCAGGGTTCGAGTCCCTGCGCGCTCACCAATAAAATCAAAGACTTACGATCGAAATCGCAACGATATGTCTGCCGCGACAGTCCAATAGGATTCAAATAGGATTCAACAATCAGCTGTCTGCGCGAGAGTGCGCCAGAGCGTTGTCCATGTTGCCTTCTCTCGAAGGAAGCTAATCTCCGCGATCGCATGAAGAAGACCCGTCGGGAAGATTTCGCGGAGTTGCGCGTTTCCCACCCCGGAGGGGTATCTGGACAGGCCCCCGGAGGTGGCCACCCCTTTCCCAGGGACCCGCCCGGAATACACCACCCAAAAAAGGTGAGGTATCTCGAACGTAAAAATCGCCTGCCTCATTGCACCATCGAACCATCAGACGTGTGCGGAGGTCCGCGGAGTTGTGAGCTGATGGTGTGATGGTTTGATGCGGCAGCGGCGTGATTGCCGAAGTCCGACACAATAGTGGGGTAGCCCGCCTTTACGCTCATGGGGTGTCTCGGACAGGCCCCCGGCGGTGTGTGGCCCCCTTGCCCAGAGACCAACGCAAGCGGGCGGCTCTACCACCCGCTGGGACACGACCCACCGCCGCGTCCCTGCCCCCGATCCGGCGGTGCCGCAGAATCGAACAACGCCCAATGTGGCTGCCGTTGACCTCGTGCCCCTGGTCAGTAAGGTGACGCCGCTTTCGGGGGACTCGCCATGCTGACCGGGGATTTCGCGGTCTTGAAACTTCGGCGAAATGAGCCGCTGACCGCCACTGACATCGCCGAGCTGGACCGCATGTTCGCCGAGGCCGGTGTCGAGAATGCGTCGATCGACCGCATCAAGGCGGATGGCGGGCTCGGCCGTTTCGTCCGCTCCCTTGTCGGTTTTGACCGTGAGGCGGCAAAATTTGCCTTTGGCGGGTTCTTGGCTGGTCGCAATCTGACCGCCAACCAAATGGAATTCGTCGACATGATCATCGATTATTTGACCGAGCGCGGCGTAATGGACCCCAAGCTCCTTTACGAAACCCCGTTCGCCGATTTCGACTCCAACGGCGTGGAAGGTGTGTTCGCCCATGCCGACGTCGTAAGACTGGTGAACATCCTGCGTGATGTCGCGGCGCGAACCGCCGCGTGAACCATCCGGCAGCGCCCGCAGCCGCGAGGTTGCCAGTCGCATCCCCAATACATTGGTCACCGTCTGCGCTTGCCATCATCCACCCGGTTCCGCTGGACTACAACGCGCACCGGCCAGCGTGGAGCTACGAGGCGCGCAAGACCGGCGAGGCGCTCGCCCAGCGGGTCATTGGCGGAATCAGCGAACTTGTGATGTAGATGGGAATATCGGCGGTCGTGAATATTTCAGAGCGGCCGGTTTCGATGGATTGGGAATCAGCGCGTGATTCGAGGGCGAGCTGGTCTGGTCGTAAGCTGCAATTGGAGGGACCATGTTCAAGCGCTTTTCATCCGTGATAGCTAACGCTTACACAAATACAGATAACGCTTACACAAAAATCGTTTTAACGGTAATCGCCATTGTCTTGGTGGCTATCTGGGTGAGGCTTGATGGCCTAATCATCTATGGCACAGTGGATATTGGATACGGCAACCGTATAAGAATCGACGGTTCAATTCGCATCGATGACAACCCTCCAGTTGCCATACGGGCCAGGTAGAAAACAAAAGGTGCCGCTGAACCTGCGGCGCCTCCGTCTATCGACACACGGCTGCGTCCTACAGTTTTGCCTGGCCGATGTGCTCACGCGCGAGGCATTTTGCCGAGAACGGAGCTGATGCGCGTAATCAAGCGCGATAGGCTCTCTTCGACGCAGTCTGTTTTCCGGGCCTTGGTCGCGGTGGCGCGGGTCTCTCAGATCGTGGCAACGTCGCCGTAGTCTCGAATGGGCCGGCTTGTCTGGACGTGTGGGCACGTGCAACATTGGGCTCTCACGACAGGGGGCCGCGATGAGCCGGTGTTTCGTTGCACAACCATTCGATCAAGGCGAGTTCGACAAGCGGTATGACCAAGTCTACGAGCCCGCGATCAGAGCCGCGGGCCTTGAGCCGTACCGCGTGGATCAGGACCCCGGTGCAACGATCGTAATTGATACGGTTGTCACGGAGATTCGGTCTTGCACGGCGTTCTTCGTGGACATCACGACCGACAACCCGAACGTCTGGTTCGAGTTGGGGCTTGCCATCGCGCACAGCAAACGCCCTTGCATTGTTTGCGCCAAGACACGGACCAAGTTCCCGTTCGATGTCCAACACCGTCAAGTCATACCGTACCGAACCGAAGCGCCAGGGGATTTCGCTGACCTACAGCAAAAGATCACGAGTCGGTTGAAGGCCATTGTTGAGCAGCAGAGGACGGTGGAAGCCGTTGAAGAGAGACTGAATCGATCGCCGCAATCAATTCCTGGTCTTTCGGACCTGGAAGTGCTCGCAATGACGGTGATTGCGGGTGAGGCGCGGTACCTCAACGGCGCGGCACACACATACTCGGTCTACAACGAGATGGAGAAGGCCGGGTATATGCCGGCCGCGACGTCTGTTGCGATCCGTCGCCTTACGCGATCCACGCTGGTCACCCAACAGACTGCAACCGACGATCGGGGAGACGAGATCCATGCTCTGGCACTGACCGAGCCCGGTTGGGAATGGGTCGAGGATAACCTTGATCGGCTGATGGCAGCCGAGAAGGATCGCGCGCTCGCCGACGAAATTCCATTTTAGCTCAGCCCGCTGCTATTCGGCATAGGCGTGACGGTAACGGCGCGGAAAATGAAGCAGATGCTCTCGCCGAGAATTTCACATTCCCGGCGGCGATCACGCTTTCGCCAGTACGTTGATCACCGTCTGCGCCTGCCTTCGCTCGCCTCAGGCTGTCGGGTGCCGCGAGTTGAGCGAGTCGGCGACGGCGCGGAGCGACATGGTATCCGCTTTCTGGATTGCCCGGATGACCGGCAGTACGGTGGCTGCGTGATGGTCCACGCTGTCCGTGATGACCTTCGTAGCGGTCTTGCGGGTCGGCGCGAGTTTTGGGTCGACAAGCTTCACGCCCCGGAACTTGGCCTTTGCCAGCGCGTCCTTCGCTCTGGTCGCGATCATTGCCCGTTCCTTTTCGGCGAGCTCGGCGAAGAATTGCAGAATGAACTGGGTCCACATCGGCCTACGCGCTCAGTCATGAGGTCGTTGATGAAATGAACATCGCAGGACAGCCGGTCCAGCCTCTTGACCGTCATTGGACAGCGGTGATGGTGGGTCTCGGTCTGCGCTGCGGCAAGCTACGGCCGGCGGGCGAGCGCCTCGCGTTGCACATCAAGCCCAAGATCAGACGGCTCTGGGATTTCGTTGACACGCGGCAGACACCGTGTCGTGGTGTGATGGTGAAATCGGTGGGCATCGGCGGGACAGCGCACCGCGCGTGGTGCGACGGTTTGATGAGTGCGCCCAGGTTTGGCTTCGACGCCAGAGGTCGCACCTTCAATCCCAATC
>JAVBUK010000231.1:0-3120 GCA_031555345.1 Xanthobacteraceae bacterium
TTTGCCGAGGCCGAACTCCGGCCGCGCCGTGTCGTTGGCGATCACCGTCAGGTTCTTGCGGCCCAGACGCACCAGTTCGTCGATCAGACGATGCGGGCTGCCGATCCCCAGGAACCCGCCGATCATCAGCGTCGCCCCGTCGGGTATCATTTCGGCAGCCTGCGCGGCGCCGATCACTTTGTGCAATCCCGCCTCCTTAACAGCACTACTGGCCATGGATATTCCCCCAGTTCATGCAGGTATATGAATGGTAGGGTACCGCCCGGTGCTTGCCGTTGACCTCCATCAAAGAGAAATCCCACTGTAGAGAACCCGGCGCGTCGAAATAGATACGGTGCGTCGCCGGACTTGCCCGAGCCGCGAGGAACACAATCGAACATGTCGCCGGCCATGCCAGCTGTTTCGCCGACGCCAAAAGACGTTTCGACGTCGACACCCCCGCCTTACGATGGTGGATGGTCGTTGCGGCCGCCACTCTGGGACAAAATCTTCTATCGACGCCGTTTCTTGTCGCTGCGTTGCTGCCGGTTTCATCGCGGCTCCATTCGTCCCGCCGCCCGGATGACCGATGCCGGAAGCCGGCTCGTGTTGGCGATCGATGCGTCGGGCATCGGCTCCGCCGGCATCCGGCGTGATCGGCAGCGGAGAAACCGGTCGTTGCGGCATGGCGACGCATTGTTCGAATTGATGATGCCGATCGCCACACGCCAGCCGGGCGCCAGACAAAAACCCGTTTCGCCGCCACCGACATGACGCACTCGGGAGCGACGCCATCGGCAACGAAGCGGTTGGAAACGGCGCGGTTGGTCACGCGATTGGTCATGGGTGTCATTGGCGAACCGCGTCCCCGCCACCGCCGCTCGGTCGGACATCGCCGCGTCGGCATCCGGCGCCTTGCGCATCCCAAAATAAGTTCATGGATCGAAGGGCGTCAAGATTATAAGTAATATTACTGATTACTTGGCACTATAGTATAATTTCGACCCACACGGCCCTGTTGTATGTTTTATCAGCGATACTGTCCCGTTGGCGGGGGAGAGCCAGCGCGCGCATGTATTGCACGACGTTTTCCCGATCGGAAGCGCATTTTCTCCCGCACCGCAACCTGGCCGTCGCGGAGACAATAAGTCGCCGCAGGGGCATGTATTCCAAACCGACGTTTCTGGGAGTCTCTTGGCCATGAGTTTTCTCGTCGCTCTGGGTGCTCTTTGCTTCCTGATGTTCGTCGCCTATCGCGGTTACAGCGTGATCCTGTTCGCGCCGGTCGCTGCGATGGGGGCGGTTCTGCTGACCGACCCGTCGGCGGTGCCGCCGGTCTTCACCGGTCTTTTCATGGACCGCATGGTCGTGTTCGTGAAGCTGTACTTCCCGGTCTTTCTGCTCGGCGCGGTGTTCGGGAAAGTGATCGAACTGTCGGGGTTCTCGCGCTCGATCGTGACCGCGGTGATCGGATTGATCGGCCAGGAACGCGCGATCGTCTCGATCGTGGCGGTCTGCTGCCTGCTCACCTATGGCGGCGTGTCGCTGTTCGTCGTGGTGTTCGCGGTCTATCCGTTCGCCGCCGAGATGTTCCGGCAAGGCGACATTCCCAAGCGCCTGATTCCCGGCACCATCGCGCTCGGCGCCTTCACGGCGACCATGGACTCGTTCCCGGGAACGCCGCAGATCCAGAACATCATCCCGACCACCTTTTTCAAGACCACCACCTGGGCCGCCCCCATCATGGGCACCATCGGCGGCCTGCTCATCCTGGCCGTCGGCATCGCCTATCTGGATTGGCGGCGCCGCGCGGCCAAGCGGGCGGGCGAAGGCTACGGCACCGGCCACACCAACGAGCCGGAACCGCTCGCCAAGGAGATGTTGCCGAACCCGTGGCTGGCGATGTCGCCGCTGGTGCTGGTGCTGGTGCTGAACTTCGTGTTCACCACCATGATCCCCAAGTACTACGGCACGACCAGCGAGGTGGCGTTGATCCCCGGCGCCAAGCCGATCGTCCAGCAGGTCTCGTCGGTGTTGGCGATCTGGGCGGTCGAGGGCGCGCTGGTCGTCGGCATCCTGTTCGTCATCGCGTTCGGCTGGAAGCAGGTCGCGGCACGGTTCGCCGCCGGCAGCCAGCAGGCGGTCGCCGGCTCGCTGCTGGCCTCGCTCAACACCGCGTCCGAATACGGCTTCGGCGCGGTGATCGCCGCGGTTCCGGGCTTCATCGTGATCCGCGACGCCCTCACCGCGATCCCCAATCCGCTGGTCAACATCGCGGTTTCGGTGACGGTGCTGGCCGGCATCACCGGATCGGCGTCGGGCGGCATGTCGATCGCCCTGGCGGCCATGGCCGACCAGTTCGTCGCCATGGCCAACGCGGCGCAGATACCCCTGGAGGTGCTGCACCGGATCGCGTCGATGGCCTCCGGCGGCATGGACACGCTGCCCCACAACGGCGCCGTGATCACGCTGCTCAATGTCACCGGACTCACGCACCGGCAGTCGTACAAGGACATCTTCGTGATCACCTGCATCAAGACCGGCATGGTGTTCGTGATGATCCTGCTGTTCTACCTCACCGGCATCGCGTGACGCGAATCCCGACAGGCGCCGGGTCGGCACCCGGCGCCTGTCGACCGCTGCGGTTGCCCGCACCGGCGTTCATCGCGAAACGGGCCTGCCCCCGTCGATCGTTCCTGCAGGCTCCGACGAGCCTGCCCACATCGAGGAGACTTCCATGCTCAAAGGTAAAGTCGCGGTCGTGACCGGTTCGACCAGCGGCATCGGTCTCGGCATCGCCCGGGCACTGGCCGCTCAGGGCGCCGACGTGATGCTCAACGGATTCGGCGATGCCGGCGAGATCGAACAGTTGCGCGCCGGAATCGCGGCAAAGCACGGCGTCCGGGCCGCCTACAACGGCGCCGATCTGTCCAAGCCGCCGGAAACCAAGGCGCTGATGGCGGCGGCCATCAAGGAGCTGGGCCGCATCGACATCCTGGTCAACAACGCCGGCATTCAGCACGTGGCGCCGATCCAGGATTTCCCGGAAGAACAGTGGGAGAAGGTGATCGCGATCAACTTGTCGGCGGCGTTCTACGGCACCAAGTACGCCCTGCCCGACATGAAGAGCCGCAATTGGGG
>JAVBUK010000189.1:0-3223 GCA_031555345.1 Xanthobacteraceae bacterium
CCATGTGCTGACGCCCGAACGGGCGGTCGAAATCCAGTCGCTGCTCGGTTCGGACATTTCCATGCAGCTCGACGAGTGTCTGCGCCTGCCGGCGGCGCGCGACGAGATCGCCCGCGCCATGCAATTGTCGCTACGCTGGGCCGAACGCTCCCGGCGGGCTTTTGCCGGCGCGCCCGGTCGGGCGCTGTTCGGCATCGTGCAGGGCGGGGACGACAGGTCGCTGCGGCGCGAGAGCGCGCAGGCGCTGGCCCAGTTGGATTTCCAGGGTTACGCCGTCGGAGGGCTCGCGGTGGGCGAGCCGCAGGACGTGATGTTGGCGATGATCGAGGAGGTCGAGCCGTTCCTGCCGGCCGGGCGGCCGCGCTACCTGATGGGGGTCGGCACGCCCGACGATCTCTTGCACGCGGTGGCGCGCGGCATCGACATGTTCGACTGCGTGATGCCGACACGCAACGGTCGGCACGGCCTCGCTTTCACGCGGTTCGGGCCGATCAACCTGCGCAACGCCCGCCATGCCGCCGATCCGCGCCCGCTCGATGCGGAAAGCCGCTGTCCGGCCGCGCGCGAGCATGCGCGCGCCTACCTGCATCACCTGATCAAGGCCAACGAGATGCTCGGCGCCATGCTGCTGAGCGTGGTCAATCTCTACTATTACCAGGATCTGATGGCTGGCATCCGCGAGGCGATCGCGGCGGGCACGCTTGCCGAATTCGCGGCATGCACCCGCGCGGGCTGGGGCCGGGGCGACATCGCGGCACTGTAGGATGGAGCCGGGCCGGTGCCGACCTCCGCCATTCGCCTCCATGTCGTCGACCACGTTCCTCAGAGTTCGTCCAGGTGTCGCTTGTCGAGCATGCGCCGGCTGTAGGTCTTGACGGTGTGAAGCGCGGCGACGGGGTTGTGTCCGAGCACGCGGTCTTTGACCACCAGGGCGGTGGCCGGCGCCTCGGAATGGCGGAAAAACAGCGAGTCGTGGCCGACGCACAGGCCCATCGTGACGTTGAGGTCGGTTTTCTCGCGGTTGAGCAGGCGGGCCTGGAAAACCGGATTGCAACAGGCTTCGAATCCGCCACTGGCTACCTTCAGGTTTTCCGCGATGCCGATCTCGCCCTTTTCGATTGATCCGGTCTTGCATATCGCGGTGCGGGTTTCGAAGCCCGCCAGCCGCAGGATATCGACCAGGACCTTGGTCTCCTCGATCAGGCCAAGGCAGGTCGCGACCCCGATCCGACCGGCGCCGATGCGGCGCGCGAACGCAATCGTCTCTTCGACCCGGTTGATCTTGCAGTAATACTGCCCCTCCACCGCGGCCGAGGCCCGCGCGATCACGGCATCGCGGCTTTCGCCCCCGTACAGGTCGACCAGTTCGGCCCGTTCGGTGGGGTCGAGGGCGCGGGTCGGACAGAAGGTCGGATAGACGCGATCGTGGCGGTGGCAGTTGTACTGCTTGCAATCCGAGCAGGTGAGAGCGTCGGGGTCGGGCGCAGACTTGGACATGACGGAAGGGGTCCGATGGTGAGAGCGACATGATATCGGCGGCTGGACCTGCCACAACCCCTGTCGGGGTGCCTCACCCGGCCGGGGCGGGCCCGGCGGGGGCGAATTCCGACATTGGTCGTCTCGTGTTGCCTTGGCGTCGCGGTTCTGGCCCGGCCGACGATGCCGGGCCGGGATCGGACCCGCGAAGGCGCGACCCGCCATGCTCGAACGATCGGGCGGCCGGAAAAAAATGCAACGCGCCTCGCGGGGGCGCGAAGCGCGTCGAAACATCGGGGTGCGATCAGGGATCAGATCGCTTCTTTGAGCTCCTTGGCGGCGCGAAACGCGACTTTCTTGCTGGCCTTGATCTCGAGCGGCTCGCCGGTCGCCGGATTGTGGCCCATGCGGGCGGCGCGCGTGCGGACCTGCAGGATGCCGAGGCCGCCGATGCGGATGCGGTCGCCATTGGTGAGATGCTTGACCATCAGGGCGACGAGATCGTTCAGGATCGCCTCGGACTGTTTCTTCGCGATGTCGTGTGCGGCGGCGAGATCGGCGGCGAGATGCTTCAGGGTGACGGTCGGTTGAGTCGCTTTGGCCATGGAGTTCCTCCTTGTGGGTCGGTCGTGGGCGCAGGCATTGCCCGTAATTACGCGATTCTCGCGGCGATCGGCCACGCGCCCGGGCAGAAACGCCGGTAATTTGTGGCGATTCTGGGCGTCGCGGCGCGGCGAGCCGCATCCTGTCGCAAGTTTTGCCGGGGGTCATGGATCTCGGCGGTCGCGCTTGACTTAGCGGGGGGGTGGTCGTATCTCACGCCACTCCTGAGGCGAGCATCCAGCAACCCTCATGGGGGCGTAGCTCAGTTGGTTAGAGCGTCGGCCTGTCACGCCGAAGGTCGCGGGTTCGAGTCCCGTCGCTCCCGCCAGTCTTTTCAATCACTTAACGTGAAATGACTGGCTGCCGGGGAGGGGGTCCCCGGTTTTGTTGGAATTTCATACCGGTTTTGTTCGTGCTTAACATTGGTGCAGCGCGCCGAACTGCGACCGCCGCAGGCCGCGACAGGCTGTCGCGTGAGGCCCCAATGCGGTGTTGTGTGCCGATCGGTTTGTGACAAGGTGCGATAATACAGCGCTGCTGGCGGTGGGAGTGGTCGATTTGTCGGGCCGGTCTGTCGGGGCATCTTCGGTCGATTGCGGCGCGAATTGCCGGGAGCCACCGGGTTGCCGCGATCGCCACCCGACGCGGCGTTGCATCCGTCGCCGGCATTTGCGGGCCATTGCCTCCGCGTCGTCACGAACGCCGCCCCCTCGAAGTCGGCACTGAGGAACATCATACCGTCCGCGGTCGCTTTGAACTGAGTACCTTGATGGCTCGGTTTGCGCGCATGGCTTGTGTCCGGGGCGCACATCGACCGGCGGGCGAAATGTGCAGAGCGGTGATGACGGGCGCTTTGATGGAGGTCAAGGTGTCGTCGGGGCGACTGAACTAGGCCAATACGTTCAATGTTAGGAGAAAGTCCATGGCCATCAGCGCCGTTAAGTCGGCAGATACTGGATTGCACAAGATGATCGGCGCCGCGCAGGCGGCCGAGATGATTCCGGACGGGGCGACGCTGATGATCGGCGGGTTCCTGGGGATCGGCAGCCCGCATCGTCTGATCGACGAACTGGTGCGTCTGGGCCGCAAGAACCTGACGGTGATCGCCAACGACACGGCGCGGCCGGAGTTCGGCCTCGGCAAA
>JAVBUK010000442.1:0-7556 GCA_031555345.1 Xanthobacteraceae bacterium
CCCGTACTCGATCGCGGTCGCACCGCTTTCGTCCCGCAAGAAAGTCTTGAACTTACCCATGACGCCATCTCCTGTCGTATTGCGCCGGAATCTCGTGAGGAAGCTTCGTTCCTGGCGCGAGAATGCCTTAAACCCATAAAAATCGCGTAAAATCGTTCAACGAAACCCGCGGCCGTTTTCCCGAAATCGTTGCCTCCTCTGCCGTGGTTAACAATCGCGGCAGGCAAGCTGCAAGCGGGAGAATCCGGCGCCGCCGACGCGATCGAGCCAATGCACGCGGCCGACGCGATCGGGTAGGAGGAAGCCTTTCGGCTTCCCCCTCCCACACCACCGCACGTACGGTTCCGTATACGGCGGTTCGTCGGGCACGAGTGAGGTGGGCGTGCAGTCCGATGAGGGACGGCAGACCGAGACGGACGAAGAAGGCAGCTCGGCAGGCATCGTTCATGTGGCCGGCCCCGGCATTCCACCGCGGACCGCGGCCGTCATGGGTCGTCCGCCATGCCCGCTGCGGATCACCTCCAAGTCATCGACCGGACACCACGCCGGCCAAATCGCGTCACTCACGGCGCTCCGCGCCATGCCTGGCGCACCATGAAAAAACCCCGGGCATCCACCCGGGGTCTTTTGTTGCAGCCGTGCCGATCGGATCAGCCGGTCTTCATCTGGTTGCTGACGTACTCGAACGTACCCTTCACCTTCGAACCGAGGGCGTTGACGGCGACGATGATCACCACCGAAATGCCGGCCGCAATCAGCCCGTACTCGATCGCGGTCGCGCCACTCTCGTCCCGCAAGAACGCCTTGAAGCTACCCATAACGCCATCTCCTGTCGTGCTGCACTAAATTCTGGAGGAAGCCTTGTTCCTGGCGCGAGAATGCCATCGATCTCTGAAAAGCAAGTAAAACCGTTCGAATAAAGTCGCGTACTTTTTCTAAAATCATCGGCATCGGCCGTCGTCGTTAACAATCGGCGACAGGCGCCGCCGCAATTTCAGGAGCCCGGCGCCGCCCATGCGGCCGGGTTGACCCGCGCTGCACGCCCATGAAAAAAACCCCGGACATCCGTCCGGGGTTTTTTACCACAGTCGTGCCGACCGGATCAGCCGGTCTTCATCTGGTTGCTGACGTACTCGAACGTACCCTTCACCTTCGAGCCGAGGGCGTTGACGGCGACGATGATCACCACCGAAATGCCGGCCGCAATCAGCCCGTACTCGATCGCGGTCGCACCGCTTTCGTCCCGCAAGAAAGTCTTGAACTTACCCATGACGCCATCTCCTGTCGTATTGCGCTGGAATCTCGTGAGGAAGCTTCGTTCCTGGCGCGAGAATGCCACCAACCTCTGAAAAGCGAGTAAAACCGTACGAATAAAGTCGCGGGTTTTTCCTAAAATCGTCGGCATCTGCCGCCGTCGTTAACAATCGGCGACATGCAACGCCGCAAGTTCGTGACGCCACCGCCGCCCACACCACCGCAGGCACGGTTCCGGATACGGCGGTTCATCAGGCTCGACGGAGGTGGTGGTGAGTCCGATGAAGGACGGCAGACCGAGACGGACGAAGAAGGCGGCTCGGCAGGCATCGTTCATGTGGCCGGCCCCGGCATTCCACCGGAGACCGCGGCCATTATGGATCGACCGCCATGCCCGCTGCGGACCGCGCCCCCGTTGCATCAGACGCTGGGCGCGTAGTGCAACCAGCCGCGCAGGCGGGAGTCAGGGGGCTGACGGTCGAGGTCAGGGATCGTCCACGTCCTTGGCAGAGCGTCGTCCTCGGTTTGCGCCGCACCCGCGCCGCGCTTTTGCTCGCCACCCGCAGGCGCGGCAACTGGCGAGCACTCACCGTGTAACCGAGGAAGGTCTCCTCCAAGTCATCGACCGGACACCACGCCGGTCAATTCGCGTCACTCACGGCGCTCCGCGCCATGCCTGGCGCACCATGAAAAAACCCCGGGCATCCGCCCGGGGTCTTTTGTTGCAGCCGTGCCGATCGGATTAGCCGGTCTTCATCTGGTTGCTGACGTACTCGAACGTACCCTTCACCTTCGAGCCGAGGGCGTTGACCGCGACGATGATCACCACCGAAATGCCGGCCGCAATCAGGCCGTACTCGATCGCGGTCGCGCCGGATTCATTCTTGAGGAAACTCATAACGGTCTTCATGATTGACTCCTGGTCCACACGTGACTGTCCAAACGTGGCTGTCTGAGCTGGGTCCCTACACGGCCGTTTGTTCCCCCGACCGGTGCCGACCTGGCGCGACCCTAGCCTCGCGCTCTTGCTGCTCGGTTAATTCACAGACGAAAACACGGGATTCATCCGCGGAATCTCCGGATGGTTAACGAACGACTTAACGACGACCGGAGGATGTTTTCCCCTCACCGGCGGTGAATTACGAGGGAATATCCCGCTCGACGCGGCCGCCACGACACCGCTCGGTGCAGCGCGGTCCGCGTCGGCTGTCAGAGTGCGGGTGCGTGCGGCACGCAGTTTGGATTTCGTTCACCAATTTACGCTCAAACTCGGCCGAGTGTAGTCCAGTGCGGCCTTCCCCCGGGGTCGGATCCGTGTAGTTCGAGTCCGGAGAGTTCCGATGAAGCCGATGTTTCGGTGGCCATGGCGTCGACAAGGTGTACGCGCCGCGACCGCAGTTCTTGCCCTCGCCGCCGCTTGGCCGACCCTGGCGAGCTCCGCCACCAGCCTGATGCAGGTTGCGCTGGACCAGGCGTCGATCGTCCGTCTGCCCGAGCGTGTCGCGACAATCGTCATCGGCAATCCGCTGATCGCCGACGTCTCGGTGCAGCCCGGAGGCTTGATGGTGCTCACCGGCAAGGGCTACGGAATGACCAACATCGTCGCGCTGGATCGCGCCGGCAACGTCCTGATGGAGCGCGACGTCGAGGTGGTGGGTCCGCAGAGCGACAAGATCGTGGTCGTCTACCGGGGCGTCAATCGCGAGTCCTACAGCTGTGCACCGATGTGCGAGCGGCGCATCACGCTCGGCGACACACCCGAATTCTTTCAAACCGCGATAAGCGAAGCCGAATCGCGCAGCTCGCGTGCGCAGTCCGATCAGAAGAAGTAGCGGTCGGGGGTTCGAGCGGTCTGCCGTCGGGCGGCGTTCCGCCGGACGGCGGCGAGCGGCGCGGCCCGGTTCGCCGCCGAGACGTGACGGCGAGCGGCGGTTCGTCGTCGCTTCGCCGTATGGTGAACAAACTCTCAACAGCCTGCTCGGTACGGCCATGATGGTCGCAACAAAACAACAAGAAATTTTCGGTAAAAGCATTCGACACAAACCAAATCATTCAACGCGGCATCGAGGTCCAGGACCATGTTCGCGAACAACCGGACGAATCCCATGAAACCTTGGCGTCGGCTCACCGGCCTGCGTCGGCTCTGGCGCCGCCAGGAAGGTGCAGCGGCACTCGAATTCAGCCTCGTCGTGATGCCGTTCTTCCTGTTGATGTTCATTATCATGGAAACGGCATTGGTCTTCTTCGCCGAGCAGTTGATGCAAACGGCGGCGGCCGATTCCTCCCGGCTGATCATGACGGGTCAGGGCCACAGTTTCGACGAGACCGCGTTCAAGAATGCGGTCTGCAATCGGCTCTACGTGCTGCCCAACTGCAGCGGCGAACTGAAGCTGACCGTCAAGACCTACGCCAAAGGGGCGACGATCCCGAACGCCAGCACGGTCGAGCTCGGTTCCGACGGCAGGCCCAAGTCTTCCTATACCTCCAGCAACCCGAACGAAATCGTCGTCGTGCGGCTGATCTACGACTGGCCGATCTCCACGTCACTTATCCAGAAATACCTGGTCAACACCAAAGACCCGTCCGACCCCACCAAGGCCGGCAACACCCGGAGGCTGATCGCCACGCTCGCCTTCAAGAACGAACCGTACGTGAACTAGAGGATGCCGACATGACCCACGCCAACTCCACGTCGGCCCCACGCCGCCCCCTGCAACGCTTCGTCCACGATCAGGACGGCGTGTCCGCGGTCGAATTCGCCATGCTGTTGCCACTCATCGTCATCATGTATCTGGGCAGCGTCGAGGTGACCCAGGCGGTGAGCGCCGACCGCCGGACGATGATGGCCGCGCACACGGTCGGCGATCTGGTCTCACGGGAAGGCTGCGTGTCCACCTCCAACGACCTGCCGAGCATCTTCAAAATCGCCGACGAGGTGGTCTATCCGTTCCCCCCCACCAAGCTGAAGATCGTGGTGACGGGCGTGAAGATCGACACCACCGGCAAGGCGACGGTGGACTGGAGCCAGACCAATACCAACGGAACTTCACTCAAGCGCACCACCGGCGCAACCATCACCAGCTTGATTCCCACGGCGCTGCGGCCGACCGGCGCGGACTCCTACCTGATCTGGGCCGAAACCCAATACGACTACACGCCCGCGATCGGCTATGTCCTCACCGGCACGCTGAGCCTCAAGGAAAAGGTCTACATGCGGCCACGCAAGTCCTTGATCGTCACCTCGCAGACCGCGGCCTGCCCGTCGTAGGACATGCGTCGACCGCCCGACCGTGATCGTCCGACGGCAGCGTGGTTCCACCGTCGGGATTGAGCCGGTGTTTCGGGCATCACCAAATCCGGCCGATCCCGGCGGGTCGGCCGGATTTCGCCTGTCGGACCGAAGCGCGCGGGGTCAAGCGACCGGCAAGGCCGTCGTCGACTTGATCTTCTCCATCGCGAACCGCGAGGTGACGTTCTTGAGCGGAACGGTGGCGATCAGCCGCTTGTAGAACGCGTCGTAGCCGTGAATGTCCCGCGCGACCACCCGCAACATGTAGTCGACGTCGCCGGCCATCCGGTAGAACTCCTGGACTTCCGGCATGGCGCTGACCACGTCGGCGAATTTTTCGAGCCACGCCTCGGAATGATCGCCGGTCTCGATCGAGACGAAAACGGTGACGCCGAGCCCCAGCTTGTCCTGATCGACGATGGCGACGCGGCGCTGGATCACGCCTTCCAATTCGAGTTTCTGGATGCGCTTCCAGCACGGCGTCGACGACAGGCCCACCCGGTTGCCGATTTCGGCGACCGACAACGACGCGTCCTGCTGGAGTACGGCGAGAATTTTCCGGTCTATGGCATCCATGGTGCCGACGTCGATTTTGGCGGATCCGGAAGGATGGTCCGAAGCAATCCGGCGCGGAACGGGAAGGTTGAAATTTCTAATTACACCCGACAAGGCACCCTTATAGAGAATAATTTTTTTATTTCAAGCCGAACCCTCCCCGGGACATCCCGTCCTGACCCACATGGCGGCCCTGCAAACATCGCGCGCGGCCGAGACCCGACCGTTCCGAACCGCGGAGCAGCCGGATCCTGCCTTAGAACGGCGCGGCTTCGCCTTCGACCCAGGCCCGGATGATGTGATGCGCGAGCGACGTCGACGGCGGGGTCACCAGCCCGTCCGGATGGCGGCGCGTGAGCATCAGGGCGACCTCGTCGCGGTCGAACCAGCGCGCCTCCTGGAGCTCGAGCGGGTCGATCGTGATCTCGGTCGTGCAGGCCTCGGCATGGCAGCCGATCATCAGCGACATCGGAAACGGCCAGGGCTGCGACGCGAAGTAGGCAACCCGCCCGCAGGCGACCCCGACCTCCTCGACGGTCTCCCGCCGCACCGCCGCCTCGATGCTCTCCCCCGGCTCGACGAAGCCGGCGAGACAGGACCAGAAATTCTGCACGAAGCGATGCGATCGTCCGAGCAGGCAGCGGTCGCCACCGATCGTCAGCATGATGACCGCCGGATCGGTGCGGGGAAAATGTTCGGCTCGACACTGCGGACAGTCGCGCCGCCAGCCGGCCTGCACCGGACGACTCGGCGTCCCGCAGGTGGGGCAGAACCGATGGCGGGCATGCCAGGCGAGCAGTGCCTTGGCCTCGGCGAGCGTCGCCAGATGGTCGTGAGCGACCAGTCCCTGGACCGCGATCGAGCGCAGGTCGCGCACCAGGAGATCCTCGCGCGACTCGAGGGCCTCCGCCCGCGCCTGGTCGATGCCGAAGCCGAACCGCCCGGCCCCGTCGACCAGGCCGAGGAACACCGTCTCCCGTACATCACCCAGGGCCCGCGCCTGCGCCGGCGTGAACAGCGGATCGCCACCCTCACCGCATCGCCGGGTGACGATCAGGTCGCCCCCGATCACGTAGACGCCGCTGTGCGGATCGGCCATGAGCGCGGCCAGGCCGACATGGTCGTTGCGGCGCTCGGCGGCACGGTCGATCAGGCTGTCGATGTAGCCGAGGCGCGGCTTGGGCCCGAGATCAGGGCATGCAGGCATGGAGGTCTCCGGCAGTCGCCGGCGAAATTCGCACGGCTGTAGCGGGGGTGCAACGCGGCCGGCCCTGCCATGCGCAGATCCGCGACGCAAGCCGGGAACAGCGAGGCCGGCGACGGTCGGTTCGGGAACCGTCAGGTCAGACGACCCAGATGGCGGACCGCAGCGCCGTCATGAACTGCGCCAGGGTGTCCGGGTCATGCGCGCGGGCGGGGCCCGCCCCCCATACCGGCCGGGGCCAAGCCGGGTCGTTCCTGCTGCGGGCGATGATGTGGACGTGCAACTGCGGCACCATGTTGCCGAGCGCCGCGATGTTGAGCTTGTCGCAACCGGTGATCTCCTTGAGCGCTCGGCTGACACGGGCGATCTCGGTCATCAACTGCGCCTGCTCGACCTCGCCAAGGTCGATGACCTCGCCGGCGTCGCGCCGCCGCGGCACCAGCAACAGCCACGGATAACTGGCATCGTTGATGACCAGCACGCGCGACAACGGCAGGTCGCCGAGCAAAGTGGTGTCGCGTGCGAGCTGGGGGTGAAGTTCCCAGGCAGGCGGTGTCGGAATGATCATGGCGGGTCCGGCGGTCCAGAACGTGTCTGCCAACTCCCTCGTGTGGTGGATTTGACGTTCCGGCCTCTCGTTCGGCGAGCGCTTCATAGCAACGTCGAATCCAAAACCACACTAGCACGAAGATCCGGGCCGGGCGGGACGACTTTTGCCGACCTCGCCATCCCGCCCCGGGGGTCGCCGGTGCGGGACCAGGCGCCCAGGGCAATCGGGTGAAGGGCATTTCGGGTTCTTCCACCCGACTGAAGATGGAAAACGCCTTTTCCGGACCCTGCCACGCTCGGCTATTGCCAACATGGCCTTCACCCGATCGCCTGACCAAGCGCCGGCGCTTGCTTTCCGGCTCCGTTCCGTCGATATAGGGGGCGGGAGGTTGGCGGTGGACGAGCCACTCGCCAACCGGGTCAGGTCCGGAAGGAAGCAGCCCTAACGAGCTCCGGTTCGGGTCGCTCGTCAGCCTCCCACTCCACAGACGAAACGATGGTTGCGTGACGACATGGTGAAGCAACACCAGGGTTCGCGACATCATCGTTGCGCAACAGGACGGTGTTGCGCAACTGGACGGTCGTGCGACGCGACCATCGCGCTGCGACATGCACTGACTGCACGACGCGAGGGTGGTGCCGCGCGGGGTCCGGAGGAAGAATGAACGACGCGCCCGATTCCGCCGAGCCCGGTCTCGGCCTGGA
>JAVBUK010000398.1:0-6818 GCA_031555345.1 Xanthobacteraceae bacterium
GGCCGCAGTCGTGCATGGCCGCGATCGTCGAAATCCGCAGCCGGCGTTCTCCTGTGGGCCACCATGTCGGCGCTCATGCCGGACACGGATCATCGGTTCGTCCTGACGGTGTCGTGGGACGAGAACCCTTGACCTTTGGTGGGGTGGATTCGACGTTCCGATGTCGCTTGCGGCGCGCTCTTCATGGCAACATCAAACCCCGAACCACACCAGCATCATAGCGTCGCTGGTTGTCCTGCCGGTCCAAACACCGCTCGATCCGATCAAGGCGCCTGATGATGAGGTCGAGAAAGACCTGCTGGCGGGCGTCGACCTCGTCGCCGATGGAGATTTGGCGCTTCACCGCGATCATCGCTGATTCGAGGTTCGACATCCGGGCCTTCAACTCGTCCATGCCGTCCTGCCGCGACGCAGTATCTCCGCGAATCGCGCAGAGGTGGTCCAGGATCAGATTTTCGATGTTCTCGATCACCGGGGCACCGTATCAAGTTACAACTTCGGCCGGCCACCCTATCGCGGTGCCTAGATAGGGAGCAAAGAGTGGTGTGATAGGGTGGGGCGACGCCTGCGAACCAAGACGCCACGCGACCATGGACAGGGAAATCTGTTGCCCGACGGCCCGTTACGAGCGTCTTCGCCGCCGTAGCGCAACTCCGGGATGTTCGAGCCATGCAGTCCGTGCGGAACGTTGGCTCGAAGCGATTGCCCTGCCCCGGACCTTGACCACCCTCGCGCCGCCACTACAACGAATGCGCGCTCGGGGGAAGCGATGCTGTTTCAATCGCAATTTTATATTCTGGTTTTTTTGCCGGTCTCGCTGTCGATCTATTACGCGTGCGCCGGATCCGAGCGCCTGCGGCATGCCGTGCTGGTTGCAAGCTCGTTGTTCTTTTATGGGTGGTGGGATGCGCGGTTCATTCCACTGCTGCTCGGTCAGATCGGCGCGACCTGGTTGCTTACGCGCCTGCATGCGCAGTTTGGCGTCAGATGGCCGCTGGTCGTCGGTGTCGTCATCAACCTGTCGTCATTGGTCACGTTCAAGTACCTCGATTTCCTGCTGACCTCGGTGGAATCCTTGACTGCGACGCCGCTGCCCCGCGCCGGCATCGTGCTTCCGATCGGCATCAGCTTCTTTTCCTTCCAGCTTATTTCCTACCTCGTCGACCGCATGCGCGGTCAGGCGCCGCTTTATCCGTTGCGGCCCTTCGCGCTGGTTGTGTTGGTGTTCCCGCATCTGATCGCGGGTCCGATCGTTCGGCACAACGAACTGGTGCCGCAGTTCGCGCTCGATCCGCGCCGCCAAGGCCGTGAGCGGCGGTTCGGCGTGGCGGCGATCATTTTCACGATGGGGCTGGCCAAGAAGGTGCTGATATCCGACCGGCTGGCGACCATTGCCGACCCGCTGTTCGACACCGCGACGCGCGCGACGTTGTCGTTCGGCGATGCGTGGACGGCGGCGCTCGCCTTTTCATTCCAGCTGCTGCTCGATTTCTCCGCCTATACCGAGATGGCGATCGGCTCGGCGCTGATGTTCGGGCTGGTGCTGCCGGAAAACTTCCGTCGTCCGTATTCGGCCTGCGATCTGCGCGACTTCTGGCGTCGCTGGCATATATCGCTGTCGAATTTCATCCGCGACTATCTCTACATCCCGCTCGGTGGCAGCCGGCAGGGCGCCGCCCGTTATGTCTTTGCCACGCTCGGCAGCATGGCGTTGTGTGGCCTCTGGCACGGCGCCGGCTGGACCTATGTCGCATGGGGCGTGTGGCACGGCGTGGGGCTGGTGACTTGCCGGGCGTGGCAGCAGGTCGGCCGGCCGATGCCGGCCGCCGTCGGCTGGCTCGCCACCATGGTGTTCGTGCTGGCCGGCTGGGTCGTGTTTCGCGCCGCCGATTTTCCCACCGCGCATTCCATCTTGTTGTCCCTCACCGGCCTGAACGGGTTCGGGGGCAGGTTGGGAGACCCCACGATGCTGGTCATCGCGGCCCTTGCAAGCGCGCTTCTTCCCTCCGCCCACGAAATCAAGGACGCCTGTCCGGTTCCGCGGTTGGCGCTGGCGACCTTCGCCGGCCTGCTCGCGGCCTACTGCGTACTTGACGTCGGAGGCGGCGTGCCCGTCAATTTCATCTATTTCCAGTTCTGAAAGCAGCACATGCGGATCGAGCTCTCGGCCTGGACGCTCGTCACATCGGATAACGCGAACTGGCGGCAATTCCTGCGGGCGTTCGCGGTGAGCTTCGTGACCGTCGTTGCCGGCGCATCCGCACTCGTGCTCGTGGTCGACCCTTATGACAGTGGCCGTTTCGGCGTCGCCTGGAGCGTCGGCGTCGTCGATGTCGCCCAGCGAACCGCCACCGTCAGTCTCGGGCGTGACCCGCAGTTTGACGCCGCCATCATCGGCAACTCGACCGTGCAACTCGTCGATCCGCGGCGCCTTGCCCCGGCTGGCGTCCGTTTCGTGCAACTCAGTGTGCCCGGCACCGGACCGGCGGAACAGACGACGGTCCTGCGGTATTTCATTCGACATCATCGGCGAATACGCGCCGTTGTCTTGGGGGCCGACATGTCGTGGTGCGGCCAGGACCCGGACCCGCCGCTGACGAACCCGTTTCCGTTCTGGCTCTATGGCGACGATCGTTCGTATCTCGCGAATGTCCTGAACGTTCAGTCGGTCAGTCGTGTCTGGCGGCGTGTTCTGCTCGCCGCCGGGTTGCGCCGGCGGACCGATCCGGCCGGCTATTCCGATTACGAGATCGGCCGGACCTGGTCCTTTCGTCCCACGGTGGCGGCCGGTTTCGTGCCCACGTCGGGCGACGAGGAGATGGTGCGGCTGGCCTTTCCGGCCATCGATCGATTGGCGTCGATGATGGCCGACCTTCCAGCCGAAACACGGTTCGTGGTGGCCATGATGCCGGTCTTTTACGGCACGCTGCCCGAGGCCGGTAGCGCGCAGGCGAGACTCGTGTCGGCGTGCAAGGCTGCCTTCGCCCGCTTTGCGCGCGGGCGCGCCGGAGCCACCTTTGTCGATTTCGCCGTCGATGGACCGCTGGCGCGGGCCCCCGAAAACTTCATGGATGCGCTGCACTACCGCTCTAACGTCGCCCGGCAGATCGAGGCGCGGATCGCGGCCGAGCTGGAAATGCCGACGCTGGCCGCGGGTGGCGAGTAAATCGACACGCGGCGCGGACGCTCGGCGTCATCCTGGGCGGACGGCCGCCAGCTCCGCCTGGCGAACCCACAGAACGTCAATAATGTCGTGGCAGCGGACGATCTGATCCATCGTAATCGGCACGGCGGCGCCGTCTCAAGAACGAAGGGCGACAGTCCCGCCGCGCGCAGGCTGGCCAGCAGCGCCTGCGCCGCGGCGTTTTCCGCGTAAAGATCGGGCGAGTATTCGATCGCAACCGCCTCGGCGCGGCTGCCCGCACGTCGAACGCGTGCGCAGTCACCGGAACGCGACGGCGCATCTCCTCCACGATCTCGTCGGCCAGCCCAAGCAGACGGTCAGATTCGGTGCCCAGCGGGCTTTCAGCATCCCGCATGCGCGGCTGGTTCAGGATCGCCACAATGGCGTCATTGGCGTGCACGTAGGCGTCGTACATCGCGGCGAGTTGCAACAGCGGAACCATTGCGAGACGGGCCCCCAAAACGACGGGCGCGGCAGGCGGATTCGTGGTATGGGCCGAAGCAACCATGGCGAAGAAGTCCCTTTCTCGCGGTGGTGAGGGCCGCCATGGTGTTGGTAGCACCTTGGCGGACCGATCTTTTTATGATATTGCCTATTCGCATGGCAAAGTCAATTAACGATATTGAAAAAAGAGGTCGCGGGCGTCCGCCTAAACAGGCAACCCCGGTTTTGGTTCGCTTACACAGTCCAGAATTGCCGGCCCTTGACGCATGGATCGCGAAGCAGGTGGACACACCGACGCGCCCCGAGGCCGTCCGCCGCATTCTTTCCGCCTACCTGAAGGTGAAGGGCGGTCGACCGAAGGCGAGGCCATAATGAACCGCAAGCCTGCTCGTTCCACCCAAGGCGTAGCTCGCGCGAGCGGGCCAGTCCGCTAGCACACGAATGGTTTTCCGCCACGTGACATCGACTGGGCGCGGCTCGTCCCGCTCATCGGTCAAGCCCCTGCGGCGCTGGCTCGCTATGACGGTCTTGTCGCGGCTATCCCGAACGCGAACGTTCTTCTCTCACCGCTGACTACACAGGAAGCGGTACTGTCCTCGAAGATTGAGGGCACAAATGTCACGATGGGCGAAGTCCTCGAAATCGAAGCCGGTGGGGATGGGGATGTTGAGCAGCCCAAGCGCGACGATGCCGAAGAGATCATAAATTGTCGTCGGGCGCTGAGCTTTGCGGCAGGTGCATTAAAGGATCGCCCCCTGTCGCAGCATCTCTTGCGCGAGACCCATGCCCTGCTGATGCAGGGTGTGCGTGGACGCAACAAGAATCCGGGCGCGTTTCGCGACGAGCAGAACTGGATCGGGCCTCAAGGCTGTACGATCGAGCACGCGAGCTTTGTTCCAGTCCCGCAAGAGCATCTCCTTGCAGGGCTTGATCGGTGGTCGGCCTACGTCCAGGACCAACAGGAGCTCGATCCTATCGTCCAGTTGGCTATCATTCACCTTGAGTTCGAGGCTCTACATCCGTTTAAGGATGGCAATGGGCGGCTCGGACGTATGGTCATCCCGTTGTTCTTGTATGCGCGGCGTGTGCTGAGTGGACCGAATTTCTATATGAGCGGCTATCTCGAAGCTCGGCGGGAGCAATATGTAGACTCGATGCGTGCTGTCTCGCGCGATGGGGCGTGGACTGAGTGGTGCGCTTTCTTCCTCCAGGGGTTGATCGAGCAAGCGTCCGAGAATCAGAACAAGGCACAGGCGATCATCGACCTTCATGCCCGGATGCAGCGCGAGGTCGCGGAGCGCACACATTCACAATTCGCCGGGTTGGCCGTCGATTTCATCTTTTCCCGCCCTATCTTCTCAACGACGCATTTCTTTGAGGGGGCCGGCATTCCCCGCGAGACGGCCGTCAGGGTGCTCCGGGTCCTGCGGGGAGGTGACAAGGATCCGATCCTGCGGGCGATCCGGGAAAGTTCCGGCCGCCGACCGGCGATTGTGGTGTTTCCCGAGCTTCTGAATATCGTCGAAGGGAAGCGCGTCTTTTGAGTGTCACCGATAACAGGCTAGCGGCGTTGTGTGTCGCAAAACGCCATTCCATGACATGCAAATATTCTTTTGCGCAGCCCGTGACACACAAAAACTGCGTCTGTTTCGCAATTAATTTCAAATGATTAGCGTAAGACCAGCGGGAGTTGTCGCTGCCGCTTGTGGTGGGAAGTGCCGCCCACCACGTCGGCCGGGTCTTTCGCGATCCGTCGCGCGTGCTTTCCTGTTTCAGGCCCGAAACGTTGCGCGGTGGTTCCTCGGTGGTTCCTTTGCTGATGCGGGCGGTGCCCCATCAATCGGTTGCACAGAGAAAATATAATCACATCAATCAGTTAACTGGTGCGCAAGAGGGAGCCGCAATGTCGGCCTATCGTGCTATTTTTTCAGGGCTAATTCGGTTCACAATTGCGTCGGTACCAACAGAAATACCAACAAATCCGGCACCACGGACCTTTGATTTGATGGTCGCCACGTCCGCTGTAGTTTTCGGACATGAATGAGCTGACCCCCGATCCTATCGATTATCTGCTGCGTCGGAAATTCGGTTTTCCTACTGTTGACGATCCGGGGCTTGCCTATCCAAGCACCGAAGCGCTGGTGAGCAAATTGGGCGAGGCGCAACGACAGGCTTACGACACCTGCAAGGCTGCACTGGAGATCAAAAAACCTGAGGAGATCCGCGCGTTGTTCGAGGCCGAGCGGGCGAAATATCGCCCCCAAGAAAAGACGAATGTGGATCCTCAAGAACAGCGCCGGTTTTTCAACCTTCCAGCGGCCGCGGCTGACTTCAAACACTGGAGCAAGGCGGCACACTGGACGCTGGACGAAGCGGTGGCCCTGTCGTTCGGCAAAGCGCCCGAGGTGGTGAACTGGAAATCCGTTGAGCCGTACGAGGATGTCTCTCCCTTCGCCAAGCGGTACCGGCAGGTCAGGGACCTCGCCCTGCGGGCGGCCCAGTGGCAACAGCTGTTCGATCCGATGCTGCCCGGCATTTTTCTGGCCTGGGCTGAGCGAGCCGATATCGCCGTTCCGCCGGAACTCGTCGCGGCCGTGAAGGCTCGCGGTGTTCAGGTCGCGGATTGGAAAACGCTCTACGATCAGCTCCTGGCGCGACACAAAGAGCTCGCGAAGCTGAACAGCGCGACCATTGAACAGCAACGCCTCACGATTGCTGAATTGAACGAACTCAGTTCGTCGCTCGCGAACGAGATCGCTGCCGTTAGGGCCGCAGCAGCGGCCGATTCGCCGAAGGGCAGGGAGATCGGCACGCGGGAGCGTGACAGCCTCCTGAAGCTCGTCATTGGCATGGCCGTGGGCGGCTATCGGTACGATCCGGCCCAGAAACGGAGTGACAAGCTGCCGGAGATCGTCAGCGATCTGGAACGTGCAGGCGTGCCTCTTGACGCCGATACCGTTCGCAAATGGTTGAAACAAGCCGCGGACCTGCTGCCGCCGAAGCAAACCGAATAGCGGCTGGATCAGCCGAATTCGGTTTTGCCAAACCGAACTCGACCAAGTGTCGATCCGGTCTCCATAGAACGGCGCCGTCCTCAATCAGACGGAGCCGATCCATGGTGAACCATCCAGCCTTTCCCGAAACGGGGTTTGTGCGGCTCGCATCTATCCTGGCGCCGCACGGCCCAATT
>JAVBUK010000320.1:0-5069 GCA_031555345.1 Xanthobacteraceae bacterium
CGCCGATGCCGGCGGACACCGTGGCGAGGTCCGGCGCGCGGTCGGGCCAGTCGATGCGCACGTCGCCCAGGCATTGTTCGGCCGCGCTTCGGAGATCCGAGGCGAGCCGGGCATTCGGCGGAAGCGCGAGTTCGTCCAGCCCCAGGAAGCAGATCGTGAACTCCTTCCTGCTGGCCGCGACCCGCGCCAGAACGCGCTCGGCCACCGCCCGCGACGGCGGCTTGGAGATGACGACGATTCTGGTGGTGGCGGCGTCGCGATCGAGCGCGTCGATGGCGTCGAGCGTCATCAACCCGCCGACCGCCTCCTTGAGATCACGGCCGCCGACCCCGACGGCCTGCGAAACCCCGCGGCCGTTGCGCGCGATCAGCGTGGTGACCTCCTGGAGCCCGGTGCCCGACGCCGCCACGAACCCGATGTCGCCGCGCGGCACCTCGTTCGCGAAGGCGAGCGGGACCCCGCCGATGATGGAAGTGCCGCAATCCGGGCCCATGAGAAGCAGGCCACGCCGGGACGCCTCCTGCTTGAGCGCGATTTCGTCCTCGATCGACACGTTGTCGCTGAACATCATCACGTGCAGTCCCTTCGCCAGGGCCCGGCGCGCTTCCGCCGCCGCGAATTCGCCCGGAACGGAGATCAGCACGACGTTCGCGCCGGCGAGCTGCCGGAGCGCGGAATCGAGCGTTCGGGGGTGCCACTGGACCGGGCCGCCGTCGGAAGTCGGCGGCTTCTCGACGATCGCTTCCGCCTCCCGCAACGCCGCCTGCGCCCGCTCCGCGGTGTCGGCCCGGACGGCCAACACGAGATCATTGGGACCGGCTTGTTCGCCGCTGCCGTCCAGCAGGCCGGCATCGAGCATGATGCGTTTGTTGCTGTTCGAGCCGATCATCAACGCGGCGGCTTCCACACCCGGCAGGGCGCCGACCACGCGCGAGATGCGCATCAGCGCCACGGAATCCATGTAGAAGCTTCGGCGGACGTGATTGACGAGGACCGACATGTCAGGCGACTCCGTGAAGTTCGGCGAACGCCGTCAGGGCCTGTTCGAAACAGGCGAGCGGCGGATGGACGACGCCGGCACCGATCTGACCCCGGCCCGACACGCGATTGGTGATGGCGGTGTTGATGACGGGGAGAATGCCGGTCGCGAGGACCTTCCGGATATCGATCGCGGTCGGCACGCCCATCATTTCCAGGCTCGGAAGCGTCCACTCGGGATTGGGGCCGATGGTGATTTCCGTCATGCTCTTGGTGTAGCTGACGGCATCGGCCATGGTGCCGGCACCGACGAAGCCAACCACGGCCGGTGACGCCGCCATCGCGAACCCGCCCAGGCCGACCGTCTCGGTGATGCACGAATCGCCGATGTCGGGGTTCGCGTCGGCGTCGGTGAAGCCGGGGAACAGCAGACCACGCACCCGCTCCGCCGGGGCGGTGAACCACTGGTCGCCGGTCGAACTGACGCGGATTCCGAAGTCGGTCCCGTTCCGCGCCATGGTGGTGATCACGGTCGAATACCGGATTCCGTGCGCGGGCTGGGCCACCGACTTCGCCATCGCCATGACGATGTTGAGGAAGAACATGTCGTTTCCGGCGATGAACCGCAGCAGGCGCCCCAGTTCCGGCGGCGACGTCTCGGCAAGATCGGCGGCGAGCTCGCGCAGCATCAGGCCGCAGCAGGCCGCGTTGCGCATGTGCATCTCGTCGCCCATGGTGAGGCCGCGCGCGACGACGTTCTTGAGGGGCACGCCGCCGCGACGCCGGATCGCCGCGTCGAGGGCGGGCCCCGCCGTGCCGGCCATCCAGCGCAACCGCTCGACCACCTCGCGGTCGTTGCCGCCGAACCGCATCACGTTGCCCATGCCTTCGTTGAGCGAGCAGAAGGTCCGGTTTCCGAAGGTGCGGTTCTCGACCACCAGGACCGACATGTTCGGCGTCGTCATCCCGGTCATCGGACCGACGCCGCCGTAGTGGTGATTCGGTTCGAACATCACCTGTCCGGATGCCGCCAGTTTCTCGGCCTCCTCCAGGCTCGCGGCCCAGCCCTCGAAGACGATCGCGCCGGCGACCGCGCCGCGCATCGGTCCGCACATGCGCTCCCAGGAGATCGGCGGGCCGGCGTGCAGTATCGTGCGCTCGGGGAAATTCGCGATGGCGTCGGCCGCGCGCGCGACCCCCACCAGCACCGGGTCTCCGGCGAGCATCCGCTTGTGGGCTTCCCGGTTGGCGGCGTCGATCAGGTCGGACAACGCCATGTCAACCTCCGAGCTTGGCGAGAAGAGCGGCGATCTTCTCGTTCTTGACGGCCGGGGGGGACCATTCGACGTGAACGACCGGCGTCTTCCGGCTCTCCATGTCGTTCGCGAACGCGCGCAGCCCGATATTGACGACGCGAACTTCGGATTGGAACAGCGTGTCGATGTCCATTCCCGGCTCCTGCATGTGACGGCGACGATCGCCCTGACACCCTTCGAATGACCCGCGCCTACTTAAGGCGTTTTTCCGGCGCGATCAACTTTTTTCGAAATTTTTTCCGTTCGGTGATGTTGAGAAAAAGTGGCGGTGTGGCTCGTTCCGCGCGGCGATCGCGGCGTCGGTCGACCGGAACGCGATTGTCTCGTTCACCGGGAAAGCCGACTTGGTCGGACGCGCGCGACAGACAGTGTCGCCGCCGGATCCATCGCGATCACCCCCGAACGGCGGCAGCGACCAAGTCGACGGCGACCAAGTCGGCGGCGGCCCTTGCAGCGACCGCGCCGACACGACCTCGGCAATTCCCGGGTCGAGCCCGGCGATCCGCCGGCGCGTCATCAACGGACCTTCGATCCAATCGACAGCACCGGACAACCGATGGGCGGTGCTCGACCGGAACCGCCAGGACCGCACCCGTTTTGCGCGGCGTCGGAGCGGCCAACAGACCCAAATCCGTTCGCCGCGCCGAGCATCGACGCACCTCTTCGGCGACGCGATCCGACTCGCGCGACGGTCGACGCGTCGCGTCAGGCGTCCGCGACGATGTGGGTACCGTTCTCACCACGCATCACCGGCACCGCATCCTCGAGCCGGCCGATCATGACACGGCGACCGCCCCCCTCGAGGAACTGGATGGCGGCGTCGATTTTCGGCCCCATGCTGCCGGGCGGGAAATGCCCCTCCGCATGGAACCTGCGGATCTCCGACAGGGTCGCGCGGTCGATCGCCCGTTGCGTCGGCTTGCCGAAGTCGACCGCCACACGCGGCACCGCCGTGAGAATCATCAGATCGCGGATGCCGAGCTTGTTGGCCAGGAGCGCCGACGTGCGATCCTTGTCGATGACCGCCTCGACGCCGTGATGCTGCCCCAACGCGTTGGCGACGACCGGGACCCCGCCGCCACCCGCGGCGATGACGATCGCGCCGGTTTTCGCCAACGTCTCCACCACACCGACATCGACGATTCCCTTCGGCTGCGGGGACGGCACCACGTGACGCCAGCCGCGCCCGGAATCCTCGCGCATGTCCCAGCCGAGCTCCTCGTTCAGCGCACGGGCCTCGTCGTGCGAATAGAAGTACCCGATCGGTTTGGACGGATTCGCGAACGCCGGGTCGGCGGGATCGACCTCGACCTGCGTCAGCATGCACACGACGCGGCGAGAACTCCCGTGCGCGCGCAGCTCGTTTTCGAGCGCCTGCATCAGCAGATAGGCGATTCCGCCCTGGCTGTGCGCGACGCAGATGTCGAGCGACATCGGCTCGACACGGTGGCGGGCGATCGACTGCCGCAACATGATCTTGCCGACCACCGGGCCGTTCCCGTGGGTCAGGATCAGTTCGGTATTCAGCGCCATCACCGGCAGCAGCGATCTGGCGAGATCGCCGGCCACGGCGACCTGCTCGCCCGGCGTACCGCGGATGCCCTCGGGGTGGGTCGCGTTGCCCCCGATCGCGATTACCAGCCGTTCCGGAATGCCTTCACCCACGCATACCTCCTCTTCGAGCCGCGCGATCCAGGGGAGATCGAAGAATACACACACCGCCAGTGGAGGCAAGTTATTTCGAAAAATTTTGCTTTATCACCCCTATTTGCCTTTCGTGACAAAAGCAGCTCATGTAATGTCGCGTCGACTTGGCCGGCGGTCCCGCGGGACGACGCCGCGCCGTTCGTCGGCCCCGAAGCGACCGCCGGGCAGTTTTTCGATGGGAGAAGGCTTGTGGAAAAGATCGAGAAAGCAAACGCCGAGGCGTTGCGACGGATATTCGAATCCGAGCCTGTCCTGATCGACGTCCGTCCGGCGGGCGAAGTCGTTCCGGGTCTGCGCCAAGGCATGATCCTGCACGCCGGCCCGCCGATCGCGTGGGAGCGCATGTGCGGGCCGATGCGCGGCGCGGTGTGCGGGATCGCGGTGTTCGAGGGACTTGCCGGCGACCTGTCCGAAGCCGAACGTGCCGCCGCCGCAGGACGGTTCAGTTTCCATCCGAACCACCATTTCGGGGCGGTCGGGCCGATGACCGGGATGGTCACCGCCAGCCAGCCGGTGTTCATCGTCGAGAACAGGAAGTTCGGCAACCGGGCCTATTGCACCATCAACGAGGGGCTCGGCAAGGTGCTCCGGTTCGGCGGCAACGACGCCGAAGTGATCGACCGTCTGCGGTGGACGGCCTCGGTCCTGGCACCGGCCCTGTCGGCGGCACTGACGCGGTCCGGCGGCATCCCGCTCAAGAACATCATCGCGCGCGGGCTCGCCATGGGCGACGAGATGCACCAGCGCAACGTCGCGTGCTCCTCCCTGCTGCTGCGCGAAATGGCGCCGCACCTCGGCGCGCGGCTCGACGGGAATCTTTCGGCGGTCCTGGAGTTCGTCGCCCGGAACGACCAGTTCTTCCTCAACGTCGCGATGGCGATGGGAAAGGCGATCATGGATCCCGTTCGCGGCATCGAGAACGCGACGATCGTGACGGCGATGTGCCGCAACGGCACCGATTTCGGAATACAGGTCAGCGCCACCGGTGACGAGTGGTTCACGGCGCCGGTGGAAATGCCGATCGGCATGTACTTTCCGGGTTTTTCCGAAAAGGACGCGAACCCCGAC
>JAVBUK010000244.1:0-7934 GCA_031555345.1 Xanthobacteraceae bacterium
ATCCAGCAACGTGCCATTAGTACCTGTATTGGCAGACGAAACTCGATGGAGCGGATTGGTATGGTGGGGTGCGTTGCGAAGTCGCTTGTAGGGGCTGTTTTGTTCGGGTTGGGGTCGCTGACCGGTGCGGTCGCCGACACCTATCCCAGCCGGCCGGTGACGATCATCGTGCCGTTCGGTGCGGGCGGACCGACCGATGTGGTCGCCCGTGTCCTGGCGGAACACATGCGCGAGCCGCTGGGTCAGAACGTCGTCGTCGAAGCCATCTCCGGAGGCTCCGGCTTGATCGGGGTTCAGCGGGTGGTGCGCGCCACACCGGACGGCTACACCGTCGGCATCGGCAACTGGCCGAGCCACGTCGTCAACGGCGCGATCATGTCGCTGCCGTACGATGTGACCAAGGACCTCGAGCCGGTCACGCTGCTGTCGGCGAACCCCTATGTGCTGCTCGCCCGAAAGAATCTGCCGGCCAACAACCTGCGCGAGTTCATCGCCTGGCTGAAAGCCAATCCCGGCAAGGCCTCCGAGGGTACCGGCGGCATCGGTTCGGGACAGCATATCGGCGGGCTCTATTTCGAGAAGGCGACCGGAACCGAGTTCAACTTCGTGCCGTACCGCGCCGGTTCGATCGACATCATCCGGGATCTGGCCGGCGGCCACATCGATTTCACCTTCGACCAGGCCGTCACGGCGCTCGCCCACGTCAAGTCGGGCAGTGTCAAGGCGTTCGCGGTGACCCAGAAAAATCGGCTGGTTGCCGCCCCCGACATTCCGGCGGTGGATGAGGTCGGGGCCCCGGGCGTCCACATGACGACCTGGATCGGGCTGTGGGTACCGGCCGGCACCCCCAGGGACGTGAAGGACAAGATCGCCGCCGCGGCCCGCGCGGCGCTCGCCAACCCGACGGTGGCCAACAAGCTGATCGAACTCGGCCAGGAAATCTTCCCGGTCGCACAACAGACCCCGGAGGGGCTGGCCGCCTACCACAAGGCGGAAATCGACAAGTGGTGGCCGATCATCAAGGCCGCCGGCATCAAGCTCGACCCGGCGAAGTAACCGCGGACCACCGCACGACACCAAACCGGTCGATCCGAAGTCGGGGCCGACACGGCCAATCGTGAAACAAAAAGGTGTTGGGTTTCGCCAAGCGCTCAACCCAACCTACAACTGGGGCCGGCATCGTCGGCCCGGCCACAACGGGCGCATCGGAGATGCGGGTCAGGCCTGGATCGGCTCCATTCCGATCCAGGTCTTGTCCCGGACGCTGCGCAGACATGCCTCGGCGAACTGCACGTCGCGGATGCCGGCGGCGAAATCCGCCTTCATCGGCACGTCGGCGTGCAGGTGGCGCAGAAACGCCTCCCAGCCGACCCGATAGGAGTTGGTGAACGTCGCACCGGCGTCGACCTCGGTCCAGTAGCCGCGATAGTCGACAGCGAGATCCCGGTTGACGCTGCTGTGGGCGGTCGGCCGCATCTGTTCGGTGGTCTGCAGGTAGCATCGGTGAAGCCCGGCCACCGCCGATCCCTTGCTGCCGTCGATCTGCATCAGCATCAGGTCGTCGCGGCGCACCCGCGTCGCCCACGAGCTCAACACGGTGCCGAGCGCGCCGGACTGCATCTGGACGAACACGTTGGCGGTGTCTTCGACATCGACTTCGTAGCGCTGGCCGCGTTCGTCGACACGCTCCGGCATGGCGGTGGCGGCGGCGGCCACCAGGCCACGGATCGGGCCGAGCAGACCTTCGATCACGTAGCGCCAGTGAGGATACATGTCGAGGAACAGGCCGCCGCCCTCGCTCTTCTTGTAGTTCCAGCTCGGGCGCGGACACGGCGTCTCGAACCCGTCGTGCACCCACCAGCCCGAGTCGAGGCGAAAGCCCACCAGGCGGCCGAGCGATCCGCTCGCCACCAAGCGCGACAGTTTCTGGAACCCGGGCAGAAACAGCTTGTCCTCGACCGCGCCGTGCTTGACGCCGCGCGCCTTCGCGGCCCGCAGCAGAGCCAGGCCCTCGTCGACCGAGAGCGCGACCGGTTTTTCCGAATAGATGTGTTTGCCGGCGCGGATCGCCTTTTCGAGCATGCTCGTGCGCAGGTGGGTGGCCGAGGTGTCGCAGAACACCGCATAGTCCGGGCTGGACAGCGCCCCATCGAGGTCGGTCGACCACTCGGTGGAATATTGCTGGGCGAGCGCGGCCAGCTTGGCCGGATCGCGTCCGACCAGGAGGATCCGCGGAACGACGTGGTCCGTTCCGACCTCGAGCCCACCCTCGTCGCGGATGGGCGCCAGCGCGCTCGCCAGATGCTGGGTCGACCCGATCCGACCGGTGGCGCCATTGATGATGATACCAATGATTTTCTTGCTCATGCCAGCGGTTATACCAGCCCGCCGATGGTCCGCAACAACGACCGATCGGCGCTGCCGCGATGAACGCCCGAACCCGGACTGCGGCTGGAATACCGCGACTGGAATCGAGTGGCCGCAGCCCCATGAATTCCCCAGGCTGTTCTCCTGGGCTGGCCTTCGGGACCGTGCACCCGCCCCCGGTAAGAACGTACGCGTCGTCGGATGACCAGGTTGGTGGCAAAGCACGGCTTTCTGCCGCTTCGTCGGCACCGACGATTGGAGCACCGCTCCCCAGAAGGCGGCCCGCCTGACCCGGCGGTGGATCGGGTGCGACGCGACACTCGTACGGCCGGGCACCACGCTGCATTGAAACGCTGCCGGCGGGCCGGCGCAGCCGGATCAGAGGTTCCGGCTTGCGCGATGGAAAATCAGCGCGGCCAGCGCGAAGCCCGCGCCGGTCGCCGCAAGGCCGACCCAACCCCACCTGCCGACAACCGCACCGGCGACGCCGGCACCGGCGGCGCCACCCAGGAAGTAGGCGCTCATGAACACCGTGTTGAGGCGGCTGGGGGCTTCCGCCGACAGCGCGTAGATGCGACTCTGGTTGGCCACCAAGCCGGCGCGATTGCCGATATCGATCATCACCATCGCGGCGACGAGCACCACAACGTGCAGCGTGGCGCCGACAATCAGCGCGAATGCCGCGAGAATCACCAGCGCTCCCGCCCCCAGCGCCGCGCGCGCGCCGAACCGATCCACCGCCCGGCCGATAGCGGGCGAGGATACCAGTCCGGCGATGCCGGTAAACCCGAAGGCACCGACCGACGCCGCGCCGAACTCGTAGGGAGGTCGCGCCATCAGCGTGGCCAGCGTGCCCCACAGCGCACAGAACGCGGCGAACATGAAAAACCCGGTGATGCACCCGGCCCGCAGGACCGGCTCGGTGCGCAACAGCGTCCACAGCGATGCGAGCAGCGACGGATAAGACAGCGTGCTGGTGCGCGCGGTCTTGGGCAAATGCCAGGCGATGATCGCCATCAGCACCAAGCCGATGCCGACCGCGACGACGAACATCAGGCGCCAGCCGCCATGAGCGCCGACAAACCCACTGACCGTCCGGGCGAACAGCAGGCCGGCCGACAGGCCCGAGGCCAGCGACCCGATGACCTTGCCCCGGCTTTCAAACGGCGCGAGGGCGGCGACCGCGGGAATGATGATCTGCGCCGTCACCGCCGTCAGGCCGACCATGAAACTGGCGGCGACCAGCGCGCCGAAGGTCGGCGCCCAGGCGACCGCCGACAGGCTCGCCATGTTGAGCGCCAACAGGACGAGAATCAGCCGCTTTCGGTCGATTCGGTCGCCCAGCGGCACGAACAGGAACAGCCCGGCTGCATAGCCGATCTGGGTGAGCGTGGCGATCAACCCGCCTTCGCCGTCGGGCCGGCCGAAACTCGCCGTCATCTCGGCCAGCAGCGGCTGATTGTAGTAGATGGTCGAGACGGCGCAGCCGCAGGCTGTCGCCATCAAGAAGACGATGGTCCCGGAGAGCGATCCGGCCTTGTCGTCGTCGCCGGGGGAGCAGCAATTCGTCATCTCGGACCACGGACACGCCTCGCGAACACACCGACCAGCCCCGGGCCGCGTGGCGCCGGAATCGAGGCGCGCAGGTCCTACGACAAAAAAACGACCGCGCAAAGCGGTTGAAGCGCATGACGCCGGGCGTCGTCGGTCGTGGTTGCGCCGCTGCAAGACCAGCCGATGCTGGTCGCGCCCCCGGCAGCGTTGCAGGGCGTTATCGTGCCCGCTTCCCGACCGCCGCCTGTTCGACCGCCAGCATCGCGTATCCGACGATGTTGTCCGCGGCCGCGCGCGCCACACCGGGATCGTGCCGGTCGATCGCCTTTACCAGCTGCCGATCGGCCGTCAGGTCCCGGTTGCAAACGCCCGGGAGATCCATCGTGCAGGCCAGCGCCAGGCGAAAAGGCTCCTGAATGGCCGCACTCAGATGCAGGAAGAACGGATTCCGCGACGCCTCGACGATCGCCAGATGCAACTGAAGATCGAGGTCGACGATCTCATCCAGCTCGCGGCTCCTGGCCGCGATCCGGCGATCGAGCGCAGCCGAAATCTTGGCGCGATCCTCGTCGGAGGCGCGCACGGCGGCGAAACCCGCGGCCGTCGGCTCCAGGGCCAGACGGACCTCGCAGAGATCGCGCAAAAAATCGCGGTCGGGGTTGTCCTCGGCCCGCCACGCCAGGATGTCGGGATCGCGCCCGAGCACCTCGAGCCCTACGGCCACCACAAGGCCAAGGTGTCGATGGACTACATCGGCGCACTGCAGTCCGGGCCGGACGGCAAGCTGATCCTGGTGCCGGCGGCGAACGCGATCGATATCAATGTCGAAGGAAACATCGTCGGACTATGTTGGCGCCGAACCGACCGATTCCGGCCCCTCCGGGTGATCGGGGGTCGGTATTTCGTTTGTGTTCGCCTTGACCTGCAGCGGGAGCCGGTAAACCATGACCAATATCATTGACGGCAAGGCGGTAGCCGCCGGGCTGCGCGCCGACGTTGCCCGCGAGGTGAAGACGCTCGCGGCCGACCACGGCTTGGTGCCCGGGCTGGCGGTCGTTCTGGTCGGCAACAACCCGGCCAGCGAAGCCTATGTGAAAAGCAAGTCCAGCCAGGTCCTGGCCGCGGGCATGCGCCCGTTCGACCACCGCCTGCCGGAAACAACCAGCCAGGACCAGCTTCTCAAACTCGTGGCGACGCTCAACGCCGATCCCGCCGTGCATGGCATCCTGGTCCAGCTACCACTGCCCTCCCATATTGACCAGGACGCGATCATCGCCGCCATCGCGCCGGCCAAGGACGTCGACGGCCTTCATCCGGTCAATGCCGGCTACCTTGCCAGTTCGCTCCCGGCGCTGGTGCCCTGCACGCCGTTGGGCTGCGTCATCCTCGCCAGGAAGGTGCACGCGTCGCTGGCCGGCCTCGACGCCGTGGTGATCGGCCGCTCCAAACTGGTGGGCCGTCCGCTGGCGCAGCTTCTGCTGGCCGAGAACGCCACCGTGACCGTGGCGCATTCCACGACCCGCGATCTGCCGGCGGTATGCCGGCGCGCCGACCTGCTGATTGCGGCGATCGGCCGGCCGCTGATGGTCGGCAAGGACTGGATCAAGCCGGGCGCCACCGTGATCGATGTCGGCATCAACCGGGTGGTCGGGGCCGAGGGCAAGAACCGTCTGGTCGGCGACGTCGATTTCGACCAGGCCCGGGAGGTTGCCGGCGCCATCACGCCGGTGCCCGGCGGGGTCGGACCGATGACCATCGCGTGCCTGCTGCTCAACACGGTACGGGCGGCTTGCGCCATCGCCGGCGTCAAGGCGCCGGCGATCGGACCCTAGACGCGCACGCCGCGGGAAAACCGACATGCCGATGAACGACGCTTCGCAAGCCGCTCCGACCTGCTCGCTCGACGCCCCCGCCGCGACGGCCACACGGCAAGACGCGTCCGATCCGGTTCTCGCCGGTGTTCGAAATGCCCCCGTACAGACACGAGGTGTGACGTGCAAAGCAGTCCCAATCGTTGGCTCGTTGCGGTCATGGGCACGGTCATGCAGATCGCCCTGGGAACGGTCTATGCGTGGAGCTATTTTCAGCAGCCGATAATGGCGGCGAACAACTGGACGAACACCCAGGTGGCCTGGGCATTCAGCTTCGCGATATTCTTCCTGGGCGTCGCGGCGGCGTGGGGCGGCGTGAATCTTCCCAGGTTCGGCCCGCGCAGAATGGCGATTCTCGGCGGAACGCTGTACAGCGCGAGCTATTTCGTCGCCGCCCTGGCACTTCATGTGAAAAACCTGCCGCTCCTGTATCTGGGCTACGGATTGATGGGCGGGATCGGACTCGGACTGGGCTATGTCACGCCGGTTGCGACCTCGGCCAAGTGGTTTCCCGACAAGAAGGGATTAGTCACCGGAATGGTCGTCATGGGATTCGGTCTCGGCGCCCTGCTCATGGCCAAGGTTCTGGCGCCCACCTTCATGTCGATGACCGGCGACAATCTCGTCTTGGTATTCGTCGCGATCGGAATCGTTCTGTTGGCCGCGACGATCCCGGCGGGCTATCTGCTGATCGACCCGCCGAAAGGGTTCGTGCCCGCCGGGTACGTTCCGCCCTCGCCGGCGGCCGAGGCGCAGGTCCCCCAGGAGACGATCACCGCGAAGGAATGCGTCTTTTCGAAGAAATTCTCGATGATGTGGCTGATCTTCTTTCTCAACATCACCGCCGGAATCATGTTCGTCGGCTTTCAATCCCCGTTGCTGCAGGATCTCCTGCGCCTCGAAATCGATCCCGCGACCCTGTCCGATCCGGCGGTGCTCGGCGGGCTGGCCTCGGCCGGAGCGACGTTGATCGCGGTCAGCTCGATTTTCAACGGCGTCGGCCGGTTTTTCTGGGGCGGATTGTCGGACAAGATCGGGCGTGCGCAGACGTTTCGGATCATTCTCGGAACGCAGGTGATCGTTTTTCTGGCGCTCATATTCACCAAAAACCCAATCGTATTCAGTATCCTGGTTTGTTACGTGCTGCTCTGCTACGGTGGCGGGTTCGGAGCCATGCCGTCGTTCGTCCTCGATATATTCGGCTCGCGGTTGATGCCGGTCGTCTACGGCGCGATTTTGACCGCGTGGGGATGCGGCGGAATCGTCGGCCCGCAGATCGTCGCGTTCCTGAAGGATCACTTCGCCGCACGGGCCGCACAGTACACCTTCATCGTCGCTGCCACCCTGCTGTTGGTGGGCTTTGGCATTGCGATGTTTCTGAACAACACCCGGTTTGCGGGTCCGGCCGTGAAGCCCCGAACAACGCGCCACGTCGTCAAGTCACAGACGACCGCCTAGTGTGCAGGATACGACGTTTTGATCGCGCTCGCGGCGTGCTCTTCGCAGGAGACAAAGGACAACGTGATCGTCTCTCCCGGAACGCGCCGGCTCGCTGTCTCCCGCGCCGATCGAATTGCCGGGCATGCCGTCGCACGGGACGCCCGACGAGGTCTACGCCTACAGCCGAAAACTGATCGAGGACATCGGAAACGGATTGATCCTGTCCTCGGGCCGCGCCGTTCCCGACATCGCCCCTGCCGCCAACGTGAAAGCAATGATTTCCGCCGCGACCAGCGAATAACGCCCCCCGGAGACGAGACATGGCCATTGACAAAGACGCGACCAAGACCGAGCTGGCGAAAGCGATCGCCGACCTCGACGAGGCCGGCGCCCTCCGTCTGGTCGACAACGCGCTGGCCGAAGGGGTCGCGGCGCTCGATCTGCTGCGGGCCTGTCAGGACGGCATGGCCGAGGTGGGCCGGCGCTTCGAGCGGGAAGACTATTTCGTCTCCGACCTGATGATGTCGGGCGAGATCTTCACCGCGGTCGCCGACCTGCTGGCGCCGGCGCTCAAGGCCGGCGGCGGCGCCTCGGCCGGCACCGTGGTGTTTGGCACCGTCAAGGGCGACATCCACAACATCGGCAAGGACATCGTCGTCAACATGCTCAAGGCGGCCAATTTCGAAGTGGTCGATCTCGGCG
>JAVBUK010000226.1:0-8935 GCA_031555345.1 Xanthobacteraceae bacterium
CGCCGACGGCGCCGATCCCAGTCCCGGCCTGGAGCTGCAGATCTTCGCCGGCTCCGTCGAGAAGGAAGGCAAGCACGGCTCGGTCGAGTGGGCCGTGGCATGGACCGCGGACGCGGACGGGTTCCTGTCGTCCTACTGCAACACGATCCGCACCGGCGACGGCGGCACCCACGAGACCGGGCTCCGGTCGGCGTTGCTGCGCGGGCTCAAGGATCACGCCGAACGGGTGAACGGCGGCAAGAAGGGCGCCGCGATCACCGCCGAGGACATCATGACCGGCGCCGCCGCCATGCTGTCGGTGTTCATCCGCGAGCCGGAGTTCCAGGGCCAGACCAAGGATCGCCTGTCGACCCAGGAGGCGCAGCGGATCGTCGAATCCACCGTCAAGGACCAGTTCGATCACTGGCTCGCCGGCAATCCGACCCAGGCCAACAAGCTGCTCGACTGGGTGGTGGAACGGGCCGAAGAACGCCTGCGGCGCCGCCAGGAAAAGGAGATCGCGCGCAAGAGCGCGGTCAAGAAGCTGCGCCTGCCGGGAAAGCTCGCCGATTGCACCAACACCGCGGCGGACGGCTCGGAACTGTTCATCGTCGAAGGCGATTCGGCCGGCGGCTCGGCCAAGCAGGCGCGCGACCGCGCCAGCCAGGCGGTGCTGCCGCTACGCGGCAAGATCCTCAACGTCGCCTCGGCCGGCAAGGACAAGCTGACCCAGAACCAGCAGCTCGCCGACCTGATCCAGGCGCTCGGTGCCGGCACCGGCGTGCACTATCGCGACGAGGACCTGCGCTACGACAAGGTCATCGTGATGACCGATGCCGACGTCGACGGCGCCCACATCGCCTCGCTGCTGATCACGTTCTTCTATCGCCAGATGCCGCAACTGATCGACAACGGCCATCTCTACCTCGCGGTGCCGCCGCTCTACCGGCTGTCGCACGGCGGCAAGGTGTTCTACGCCCGCGACGACAAGCACAAGGACGAGATCATGGCGCGCGAATTCCGCGCCAACGCCAATGTCGAAGTCGGCCGGTTCAAGGGCCTCGGCGAAATGATGGCGGCGCAGCTCAAGGAAACCACCATGCATCCGGCGAAACGCACGCTCCTGCGGGTCGGTCTCGCCGCCGAGGAGCGCGCCGACACGGCCAAGTCGGTCGAGCGACTGATGGGCACCAAGGCCGAGGCCCGCTTCACCTTCATCCAGGAGCGGGCCGAATTCGCCGTCGAGGACATGCTGGACGTATGAACCGGGATTCGCTGCTCGGATCGCCGCGCGTCCCGCAACCCTCATGGTGATGAACCCGCGCAGCGGGCGTCTTGTAAGTTGGCTACACCGCGATCTGCTAAGCTGGCAGAGGCGGTGACCGGTGGGCGACCGTACGCGTCTGGGTCGTTCGAGGGTGAGGGGCGAAGCCTCGGTGCCGCGTCCCCGCGCCGGTGGAAGGCGGTGGCTTTGGCGGATAAACCGCTTTCGCGGTTGGTCCGGTTGCCCGGCGGATTCGAAAACCGGCCGCCGCGATGGACCGGCCATGACCGCGACCAGGACATCGCCCGAGGCGCGGCCCAAGGCTTCGCCTGCGACCCGGGCGACCCGCTGCTGGTTTTCAAATCACGCTCGCGATTCGAGTCACGCTGACGATTTGGCGTGGATTCTCCCTCGCCGCAGCGGTAGGAGGGGCTGCAGCCGTTGATCAAAGCCGGAGCTTCTGCCATGCCCGCCCCGTCACGCACCGCCCTCGTCGTCGGCGCCTCCCGCGGTCTCGGCCTCGGACTGGCGCGCGAATACCTCGCTCGCGGTTGGCGGGTGATCGCGACCGCTCGGGCGAACGACGGCGCGCTGCGCGCGCTCGGCCCTTCCGAGCGATTGGTGATCGAGCACGTCGATATCGCCGACCCGGCGGCAGTCGCCGCCTTGCGCCGGCGGCTCGGCACCGAACGGCTCGACCTGCTGTTTGTCGTCGCCGGCATTTCCGGGCCGGTCGGGCTCCCGATCCACGAGGTACCCCCCGGCCAGGCGGCCGACGTGTTTCTGACCAACGCCTACTTTCCGGTCTGCACCGCGGAAACACTGGCCGACCTGGTGCAGCCGTCCGGAACCGTGGCGTTCATGAGCTCTTTCCTGGGCTCGATCGGCGGCAACGACCGCGGCGGCTGGGAAATCTACCGCGCCAGCAAGGCGGCGCTCAACATGCTGACACGCAACTTCGCCGTCCGGCACCCTTCGTTCACCGTGCTATCGATGTCGCCCGGCTGGGTGCGCACCGACATGGGCGGTTCGGAAGCGCCCCTCGACGTCGAAACAAGCGTGCATGGCATGGCCACCGCGATCACCGCACGGGAGGGGCGCGCCGGCCACGCCTTCGTCGATTACGGCGGCGACGAACAGCCCTGGTGAGCGACCATGGGCTCGGTTTACTTCGGCAAGGATTCGCCCGGCCTGCGCACGCAGGACCCCATTGCCGCGCTCGACTACGAGCTCATGCACGAGCGGGCCTCCGCCCTCGGCCGGCTCGGACGCAATCTCGAGGCCGCACTGCATCATCTCGCGACCTTCGATGCCGACAACCCGCGTCCTGCCGCACCGTCCGACCGACGCCGGCGCGCCGACCTGGTCGCCGCGGCGGCGCGGGCCCTGTGGTATCTGATTATCCAGCGCGAGGCGTGCGGCCTGCGCGACATGACGTCGGTGACGGAACTGTATCGCGTGCCGGCCGACGTGCAGACGATGATGGGCGCCGGACCCGAGGCCCCGGGGAAGCAAGACCCGACCGCGGCGCCTGCACGGCTCCACGGCCGTTGACCGCCCCTGAATACCGATATTTCGGAACCAGGATCGCTCGCCGACCCGGAACGGCTGCAATTGTTTGTTCATGTTTGTGATCGCATAGTCGCCTCACGATCAACATCGATGCTGCGCTTTCGGCGCAGATTTGCGGCAGTTGATGTCCAGTCAAGGCACCCTGATCGAAGAACTCGAGTGTGCCCTCGCTTCCGGCACCAGCGAGCAGCGGATCACCACCCTGTCACGGGTGACCGACCTGTTCATTCTCGGTGCGGAAACCTATTCCGAGGATCAGGTCGGCCTGTTCGACGACGTCCTGATGCGCATTGCCGCGCGCATCGAGGCCAAGTCGCTCGCGCGCCTCGCCAACCGGATCGCCACCGTCCAGAATGCGCCGCGGCGCACCGTCCGCGAACTGGCCTTCCACGATGAAATCGCGGTCGCCCGCCCGGTCCTGCGCAACTCGAACCGCATCAGCGAAGCCGATCTTCTCAGCAACGCACGCACCAAGAGCCAGGGGCACCTGCTGGCGATCTCGGAACGCCAGTCGCTGAGCGAAGCCGTCACCGACGTGCTGGTCGAGCGCGGCGATCGCGACGTCGTCCGCACCGTGGCGAAGAACACCGGTGCGCGCTTTTCGGACGCCGGGTTCCGCAAGCTGGTGCACCGCTCGGACAACGACGACGAACTCGCCAACCAGGTCGGACTGCGCCGCGACATTCCGCACCATCACTTCCTGGTGCTGATCGAGCGCGCCTCGGCGACGGTGCGCGACAAACTGACCACCGCCAACCCGCGCGCCGCGACCGCGGTCCGGGGCGTGGTGGCGGAAGTCGTCGGCGGGATACGCAGCGAGATCCGCAACGCATCGCCCGCCTTCGCGGCGGCGAAAGCCGAGGTCGCCGACCTTCACCGGCGGCAGCAACTGGACGAGACCGCGGTGTACAAGTTCGCGCGCGCGCGCCAGTTCGAGCACACGGTGGTCGCACTCGCGCTGCTGTGCGATATCGAGGTCGACGTCGTCGAGCGCGCCCTGCTCGAGCCGACCGGAGAGGCCTGGCTGATCCTGGCCAAGTTCGCGGACCTGTCATGGACCACCGCCAAGGCGATCCTGCTGCTGCAGGCCGCCGACCGGGGCATCTCGGCGCAGGACCTCCACGCCGCGATGTCCGGCTACTCGCGCCTGCATCCGGAGACGGCGAAGCGCGTGCTCGGATTCTACCGGACGCGCTGCAACCCGGCGGCCGAAGGCGGTCTCAAGTTCGGTTGATCCGTTCCGCGGACCAGCCGGGTTTGTTCGAGTCCGCACGATGCTCGCGCAAGCGCCGCCCGCGACGACATGGCCAAGCCGGCAGGGCGTCGAACGCCGCGCGTGCCTCGTGGCGGAGCATGTTCTTGTCCGGAAACCGGTGCCTGCATTCCGGAACCGTACCCTAATAGCAATACCGGCGCGTCACCTTCACGTATCGGCCGTCCATTCGGCGATAGCAGTCGTCCTTGCGCCACACGTAGCCGCGCCGCATTTCGACCTTGGAACCGAGAATGGAGCCGGCGTCGGCGCCGACGATGGCGCCTTCGATCGCGCCGAACAGGCTGACGGAATTGGTGCCGCCGTAATACGCCCCGTCGACCGCCCCCCAGAACGTGTCCTTGGTCTCCTGGTCCACCAAGTCCTTGGCCGCCTTGGTGATGGCCTCGGTGGTCGCGGTGGTGGCCTTGGTGACGACCTTGGTGACGTCGCGGAGGCTGGCGAACCTGGCGGGATCGGCCGACCCGGCCGACTTGCCGGAACTGACGGATTTGGCCGCCGTCATGTCCGCGGCCGCCGCCCCGCCGACCGGAACGGCAGACAGAACAGCCATCAGCGCCAGCGTCGCGATCACGCGAATCATCTCGGCTCTCCTCGCAGCGATGACACGATCTCGCTCCGCGAACTCAACGTCAGCCCACCCGCACGCTGCGGGCGTTCGATCGCGGCGCGACCGCAACCCCCGCTTCGGCGCGAATGCGGTGCCGCGGCCGGCCCCTACCGGGCCAAGGTTGCCGCGGTGAACATCTTCAGCTCCCGCGGCGACGCCTCGGCGCCATCGGCGGACAGCGGGTCCATCGCCTCGAGCAACGACAGGAACGACGCCGGCGGCAACGGTGGGGAGAACACATAGCCTTGCGCGGCGCGGATGCCCCGCGCGCGCAGATCGGTGACCTGCTCGAAGGTCTCGACGCCTTCGGCGACGACAAACATGCGCATGTTGCGGGCCAGATCGACCAGGGTCTCGATAATCGTCGCCGAATGGCGCTCGCTCACGATCGAATCGACGAACAGCTTGTCGATCTTGATGATATCGACACCGAGCCGGAGGATCGCCGACAACCCGCTGTGGCCGGTGCCGACATCGTCGAGCGCGATGCTGCAGCCGAGCCCCTGCAGGGCGGCAATGACGCGCCGCGTCGCCGTGACGCTGCGCAGCGGTTGGCGCTCGGTGAGTTCAAGCACGACCTGCGAAAACCGGATCGGCGATCCCTCGAAGATCGCGCGGACATCATCGACGATTTCGTCGTCGGCGAAATGCGCCGCCGTGAGGTTGAACCAGACGTGCAGGTTCGGCCGATGCACCAGCGCCTGGCCCACTTCCGTGCGCACGCGGCGCATCAGCTGGCGGGTCATTTCCATGATCAGCCCGCCCTGCTCCAGCATCGGCACGAATGCGGCCGGCGAGATCAGCGAACCGTCGGGCTTGCGCCAGCGAACCAACACCTCGGCTCCGAGCAGTTTGGCCGCGGTGATGTCGATGATCGGCTGGTAATAGGCGACGAACTCACCGGCGGCGAGAGCGCGCTCGACGTCGTCGAGCGGATGGGTTCCAGGCCGCGGTCGCAGCCACCACCAGGTCACCAGCACGACGCCGATCATCACCAGCAAGTCCACGGCGACACCGATCGCCCAGAGATTGGCGGTCAGCGGATCGCGCGCGCTCCTCGGCATTTCGGACAGCGCGGAGATGCCGAAGCGGGCCGAATGGGCCCGGGCGGTGAGCACGCCCTGTTCGCGCATGGCGGGCGAAATCTGCGTTCCACTCTCCACGATCACGGTGCCGTCGCGCATCGTCAGACGCGCCGAAGTGGGGAACGATCCGCCGTGAACCGTCATCATCGGAAGCAGCAGTTCGACCGGCACCAACGCAGCCACGCTGTTTCCGTTCTTGAACTCGCGCCGGAGCCGCACGTATTGCTTGTCCGGGGGGTCGAACAGCACCACCTCCACGGATGAGCTCTCGGCGCCCACGACCGGCGACGACCCCATTACCGCCCGCTGCACGAATGGCGTACGGTTGTTGGTGCAATGCGGCATCCCGTCACGATCGACCAACGCCAACGACTTGACGGGCGGGATCGTGATCACCGCCTGCCGGAGTTCCTCGGCAAGCTCGGGTGTGCAGGTTTCAATGCCGCGGCGGGCAATGCCCTCGAGGCCATCCATTGCAGCATTGAGGCGGGTTTCGACCAGGCGGACGGCGCGAACGGCCGCGGCCGCAACCTCGTCCTGCTTGTGGCGCTCGATCACCGCGCCCAACCAAGCGTTGAAACCCAGCACCAATGTCGTGCCGAGGACGATACCGACCGCCACCACGGCGAACCGCTTTTGTCTCGGCAAGATCAAGCGCACCTCGAATGGGTCAATCACCGGAGTAGATGGTGCGCGGCGTTAAAGTCAGCTTAATCCTCGCCGCGCCGCCCGCCGGCTCGGTTCACCGACCATGAATCGGCGGTCGACGGCTCCGGCGGCCTCACCGCCGGCCCATGAGCGGGCGCCGGATACCAATCCGGCTGATCCGCGGCACGGATCAGCCTCGGGCAAGCCCGCGCGGCAAAGTCGATGCCCCCGCGGCTCATCGCGGTACCGCGATGAAGCGACGAAATCCCGAGTCTGCAAGACGCCCCGACCTCAGCCCTTGTCGGGCAGGTTGAGGCGAATGTGAAGTTCGCGCAGCTGTTTGGGCGCCACCTCGGACGGCGCCCCCATCATCAGGTCTTCGGCACGCTGGTTCATCGGGAACAGCACGACCTCGCGCAGGTTCTCCTCCCCGCACAGCAGCATGACGATACGATCAATGCCGGGCGCGATGCCACCGTGCGGCGGCGCCCCCAGCGACAGCGCGTGCAGCATGCCGCCGAATTTTTGCTCCAGCACCTCTTCCGGATAGCCGGCGATCCCGAACGCCTTTTTCATGATGTCGGGGCGATGGTTGCGGATCGCGCCCGAGGACAGCTCGATGCCGTTGCACACGATGTCGTACTGGATCGCCTTGATGGCCAGGATCTTGTCCTCGTCCTTGGCGTCGAGCGCCAGGAAGTCGTCGACCGGATAGTTCGGCATCGAGAACGGATTGTGGGAGAAGTCGATTTTCTTCTCCTCCTCGTTCCACTCGAACATCGGGAAATCGACCACCCAGCAGAACTCGAAGCGATCCTTGGCGACGAGCCCCAGGTCGTCGCCGACCTTGTTGCGGGCCAGCCCGGCGAACTTGTAGAACACCTTCGGCTTGCCGGCGACGAAGAACACGGCATCGCCGACGCCGAGGCCGAGCTGCTTGGCGATCGCACCGACCCGCTCGGGCCCGATGTTCTTGGCCAGCGGACCGGCGCCGCCCTCCTCGCCCTCGCGCCAGAAGATGTGGCCGAGCCCCGGCTGGCCCTCGCCCTGCGCCCAGGAATTCATGCGGTCGCAGAACGCGCGGTTGCCGCCCTTCGGCGCCGGGATCGCCCACACCTCGGCGGTCGGGTCGCTCGCCAGGATATTGGCGAACACCTTGAAGCCGGAACCGCGGAAGTGTTCGGACACGTCCGCCATCTTCAGCGGGTTGCGCAGGTCGGGCTTGTCGCTGCCGTAGACCTTGATCGCATCGGCGAAGGGGATGAGCGGAAACTTCGGCGTCACCGGCTTGCCGCCGGCGAACTCCTCGAACACGCCGCGCATCACCGGCTCGACCGCATCGAACACGTCCTGCTGGGTGACGAAGCTCATTTCGAGATCGAGCTGGTAGAACTCGCCGGGCGAACGGTCGGCGCGCGCATCCTCGTCGCGAAAACAGGGCGCGATCTGAAAATACCGGTCGAAGCCGGAGATCATCGTCAGCTGCTTGAACTGCTGCGGCGCCTGCGGCAAAGCGTAGAACTTGCCGGGATGCAGCCGCGACGGGACCAGGAAATCGCGCGCTCCCTCGGGGCTCGAGGCGGTCAGGATCGGGGTCTGGAACTCGAAGAAACCCGACTCCTTCATGCGCCGCCGGATCGAGTCGATGATCTGCCCGCGCTTGATGATGTTGTTGTGCAGCCGCTCGCGCCGCAGATCCAGGAAGCGATATTTGAGGCGGATGTCCTCCGGATATTCCTGGTCTCCGAATACCGGCATCGGCAGCGTGGCCGCCTGGCTCAAAACCTCGATCTCGCGACAATAGACCTCGACCGCGCCGGTCGGCAGCTCCGGATTGAGCGTGCCTTCGGGCCGCTGGCGCACCTTGCCGTCGATCCGGATCACCCATTCGGAGCGCAGCTTTTCCGCGGTCTTGAACCCGGACGAGTCGGGATCGACCACCACCTGGGTCAGGCCATAGTGGTCGCGCAGATCGATGAACAGCACCCCGCCGTGGTCGCGGATAGTATGGCACCAGCCGGACAGACGGACCTCGCGGCCGATATCGCTTTCGCGGAGCGCGCCGCAAGTGTGGGTGCGGTAGCGGTGCATGGCAATGACCTTTCTGGCGACGGCTGGAACCCCCGGCGCGTCGCGGCGCAAAGGAGTTGGCGGCCGCAATACGACGGATCCGAACGGGCGTGCGGAAGGTGCATGGGCCCCCCGCTTTGTCAAGAATGGCGCGCATCCCGGGGCAACCCCGGCATGAGGCTCGAGACGGCGTGGCCGCGTGTTTCGGGAAAGGCAGGAAGACCTGCCGGTTGGCCCCGACGGTCGATCCATCGCCGCAGCCGCCGCAAGGGCCCGGGGCGACATGCGCCGCGCCGGAACAAAGCCCGGACGATGCCGCGACAAGGCAGGCTGCCGGTGCAAAGCCGGCCCCGGCGGGCGAGATCCTCCGGAGACAAAACCCGCCCCGAATGGGCCGCACGCACCCCTGTCGCCTACGTGATCTTCCGGGGTTT
>JAVBUK010000436.1:0-12567 GCA_031555345.1 Xanthobacteraceae bacterium
CTCAACAACAAGATCCGCGTGCTGCAGCGGCGCGCCTACGGCCTGCGCGATCCGGACTATCTCCGGCTCAAGGTCCTCACCTGCACGCTTCCGGCGCTATGATGGCCTCGTATCACCCACTCGATTCCCGGAAGACCCAAAAAAAACGATTGTCATATTTGTTGAATAAATTGAACTAATAGTCAATGCGACGCAGTCGATGTCGTCCCGTGCCGGGCGGACCAACGGTCATGTCCGTTGTCGCGAACCGGAACCGGGGTGGCGGTCGTCGCATGTTGGGTTTGTTCTCCTCGTCCGATATCTTCCCGGGGGCTGCAACCGATGACGAACAGACAGTCAGACAATCGACGCAAAGTGGCCCTTGCCACGCTGGTCGGCACGACCATCGAGTGGTACGATTTCTTCATCTACGGAATTGCCGCCGCCCTCGTGTTCAACGAGGTTTTCTTCCCGCAGTACGGCGCGTCCCGAGGACTGCTCCTGTCGCTGGCGACCTTCGGCGTGTCGTTTGTCGCCCGTCCGTTCGGCGGGTTGATCGCCGGGCAGGTGGGCGACCGCATCGGGCGCAAGGCCGTGCTGGTCTTCACCCTGATGCTGATGGGGGTCTCCAGCATCTGTATTGGTCTGCTTCCCGGATACGCCCAGATCGGGGTCGCCGCACCGCTTCTGCTGGTCGTGCTGCGCTTCGTCCAGGGGTTGGCGGTAGGCGGCGAGTGGGGTGGGGCCGCCGTGATGGCGGTCGAGTCCGCGCCGGAGGGACGCCGCGGCTTCTGGGGCGCCTTTCCCCAGATGGGCGGTCCACTCGGGCTCATTCTCGCCAACGGTGTCATGCTCGCCACCAACCTCATGACCGAGCCGGCCCAATTCGTCCAATGGGGTTGGCGGATACCGTTCCTTTTCAGCGTCCTGCTGCTGTTCGTCGGCATGTTTATCCGCATGCGGATCGATGACCCGACCGAGGCGGAGGTGACCAGCGCTGCCGGTAGCATATGGCGTCCGCTGCTGGACGTGCTGCGGGAAAAGAAATTCGTGACCACGTCGCTGGTCTTCGCCCAGGCGGGCCTGAACGTCGCGTTCTATGTCTTCACCGTCACCTCGCTGACCTATCTGACGAAAGAGGTTGGCGTCAGCCGAAACGTCGCACTATCCGCGGTGCTGCTGGCGGCGGCGGCGGATTTCTTGATGCAACCGGTGTTCGGTGCGCTGTCCGATCGGATCGGCCGCCGGACGGTGATGATCGGCGGCAACCTGTTCCTGGGCCTGATCGCCTATCCCTATTTCGCTCTGACGCAGACCGGCATCCCCTGGGTGATCTTTTTCGCCACCATCCTGGGCCTCGGCATAGGGCACGCGGCGACGTTCGGCCCCCTGGCGTCGCTGATTGCGGAAAACTACAAGACGACGTCGCGCTACACCGGGGTGTCGCTCGCCAATCAGATCGCCAATCTGATCTGGAGCGCGCCGACGCCGTTCGTCGCCATCTACCTGATCGACAAGTTCGGCGGGGCCACGCGGCCGCTGACATTGTTGCTGGTGACGGGTGCCGTCATTTCGATCGTCGGCATCATCATGCTCAAGGCGGCGACCGCCGTCCGGCCGGACCGAGCGCAATTGGCCGTTTCCGCTAACAACTAGCGCTTATCTTCAGGAGAAAACCATGCCCAAACCGACTGTCAAGCGCCCGCCCGCTGGAGTAACGCTCGCGGAGGCCAACACCATTATCGCAGCTGCCTGCCGGGAAGCCGAGAAGATCGGCATTCCGATGGCCTTTGCGGTAGTGGACGCGTCCGGACAACTCGTCAGCGCCCAACGCATGGATGAGGCGCGCTTCATCGGCATCGATATCGCCCACGGCAAGGCCTACACCGCTGCGGCGTTTGCCGAGCCCACGCATGTCCGCGCCGAGAAGGCGAAGGCGTTGCTGCAGTTCACCAGCTCCCTGGCGGCCATGACCGCCGGACGATATATCGCTCAGGACGGCGGGTTTCCGTTGATTCGCAACGGCTTGCTGTGCGGCGCCGTGGGAGCGAGCGGAGGGGTTGGCGAGGAGGACGACGCGGTCCTCAAGCCGGCACTCGAGGCCGCGGGATTCTGACCGTCCTGGAGGTTTCGCGATGGCTCGTACGATCTACAACAATCCCGCCTTGCCGCGGTCCAAGTCGCCGCACTCCAATGCGGTGAAAATCGGCAACCTGGTCTTTGTCTCCGGATTTCCCGGGTACGACGAGAACGTCAGCGTTCCGAAGGGCGATTTTCCGGCGCAGATGCGCTTGGCGGTCAAGAATATGCTCGCCGCCCTGGAGTATGCGGGAAGTTCGATCGACAAGATCGCCAAGGTGAACGTGTATCTCGATCGGCGTGCGGATTTCGATCAGATGAACGAAATCTACAAGGAGTTCTTTGGTCAGGACCCCTCGCAGTGGCCGGCCCGGACGACGGTCGAAGCCCGGTTGCCGCGCCCGGACTTCCTGCTGGAAATCGATTGCGTCGCCGAGGCCTAGGATGCCTCGGTGGGATCAGGCTTTGGGTGGGGTCTGCAACGGCTACGTTTGCTCCGTGCGCGCGGCGTTGCACCGACGCGCGCGGAGGAGTAGCTCGTCAAACTGGAGTCGAGTGTTCTGCCGTCGCCCACGGCCCGTGTTGCTGTCTGCTTCGCCTGCTTCGGTCTCCGGGCATCGGACTGGGGGGAGCATCTGTCGTCTATCGCACCATGATTCGATTCGCGGCAGACACCCGGCCGTGACCGTGGCTTGGAGCGGTGATTGCGCATGTTTGCCGGAGCCCGATTGCCAAACCAGCGCCTACACCCTTTCCGTGGGCCACCGCAGAGGGTCGCAGGGTGCCGAATGTCGGAAGGAGGTTACCTCATGTTGTCGGCCGCCGATCGCCAGAAAGCCGTCGAGATCCTGCTCGCCGCCGAACAGGAACGCAAACCCGCGGTGCAGTTGTCGAAGACCTATCCGGACATCGAGATCGAGGATTCCTACGCGATCTCGCGGCTGGTGACCGAGCACAAGATCAAGAACGGCGCCAGGCTGATCGGCCACAAGGTCGGGCTCACCTCCAAGGCGATGCAGGCTTCGTCGCAGATCGACGAGCCGGACTACGGCCACCTGCTGGACTACATGCTGCTGGCCGACGGCGCCAAGGTGAAGCATACCGACTACTGCGTGCCGCGGGTCGAGCCGGAACTGACCTTCATCCTCAAGGAACCACTCAAGGGTCCGGGCGTCGGCCTGATCGACGTGCTGCGGGCGACCGAATGGGTGGTGCCGTCGATCGAGATCATCGACGCGCGGGTGCAGAACCCGCGCAAGATCGTCGACACGGTGGCGGACAACGGCGCGGCGGCCGGCATCGTGCTGGGCGGGCGGCCGGTGCGACCGACCGACGTCGACCTGCGCTGGGTCGGGGCGGTGTTCTATCGCAACTCGGAAATCGAGGAGACCGGCGTCGCCGCCGGGGTGCTCGGCCATCCGGCCATGGCGATCGCCTGGCTGGCCAACAAGGTGGGGCGGTTCGGTACGGTGCTCCAGCCCGGCCACCTGATGCTGTCGGGCTCGTTCACCCGGCCGGTGTGGGCCGACAAGGGCGACACGCTGCACGCCGACTTCGGCCCGCTCGGGGCGGTGGCGGTTCAGTTCGTGTGACCGGGGTTTCATCCGGAGTCCGGCGGATCCGCTGCTTCGATCGGCCGGGTTTCGGCGCGCCCAGGCGGCGCGAGCGAAGCGGCCACCCGCCGGTCACGATCCGACGGGTGGCGTACTGAACCTCGATCGATGGCCCGAGGAACCCATGGAACTCCCGCGCAACGACTTCAAACACGCGCTCGCCGCCGGCCGGACGCAGATCGGCCTGTGGTGCAGCCTGTGCAGCACCATCGCGGTCGACATCGTCTCGGACTCGGGGTTCGACTGGCTGCTGCTCGACAGCGAGCATTCGCCCAACGAGGTTCCGGGGCTCCTGGCCCAGTTGCAGGCGGTGCGGGGCGGCACCGCGACGCCGATCGTGCGGCCGGCCTGGAACGATCCGGTGATCATCAAGCGGCTGCTCGACATCGGCGCGCCGGGGCTGCTGGTCCCCTATGTGCAGAACGCGGCGGAGGCCGAGCGCGCGGTGGCGGCGACCCGCTATCCGCCGGCCGGGATCCGCGGGGTCACCGGCAGCGGCCGGGCGAGCCGCTACGGCCGGGTGAAGGACTACATCCGGACCGCGGAGCGGGAGATCTGTGTCCTGGTGCAGGTGGAGACGCGCGAGGCGCTGGCGCATCTGGAGGAGATCGCCTCGGTCGACGGCGTCGACGGCGTGTTCATCGGCCCCGCCGACCTGTCGACCTCGTTCGGCCATGCCGGCAGCTGGGCCAACGAGGAAATGCAGGCGGTGTTCAAGGACGCGGTCACGCGCCTGGCCAGGGTCGGCAAGCCGGCCGGCTTCCTGACCGCCAACGAAGAGGAGGCGCGGCAGCTGATCGAATGGGGCTACCGCTTCGTCGCCGTCGGCGCCGACATCGGCCTGTTGCGCAACGCCGCCGACGGCCTCGCCAAACGGTTCAAGGATCCGCTGCGCGCCAAGCCCTGACCGCCGCACAACTCCCGTGCGGCAGCCTTGAACGAAAATCCGTGGGGCGTTTCGCCAGATGATCTGTCCGAATGCGGCTGCGTCGCCGCAGGGGACTTCAGGCGGATGTGACCGCCTGACAATTCAGGCATTGGCAGAATTTCTCGATGACGCCGGCGGCCGCCTCGGTGCGGGTCGCCAGCAACATGTGCGGCGAATTCAGCCATCGCACCTGGTAACCAGATTGCGCGGCGACGATTTCGTTCACGTGTCGCCTGCCTACCATGCGGTCAAAGTGCCCGTGCAGGCAAAGCGAGGGGCATTTGACCTCGCGCAATCGATGGCGCTTGTCGATGCGCAGCACCGCTTGCGCCTGAATGATCTCTCACGGCAATTCCGCTAATACATAGGGACATCCGCATCGCGGCTCTCGCCGTTGAATTGCCGGCACGCCGCGCGGCCGCGCCCCGCACGCTGCTCATCATCAGGCTCAGCGCCGGATCAGGTCGTCGAGCAACACGATGACCTCGGCGGACGCGCGTTCCATCTCGGCCATCGCCTGACGCGCGGCGTCGCGATCGCCGGAGGCGATCAGTTCGGCGGCTTTCTTGCCGCGTTTGTGGACGACGATGTGCGGCTCGAGCAGCCGCCTGAACGCCGGCTGGTCCTTGATGACCGGATCGTCGACGCGATCGTACCATTTGCCCAGCCGGCACTGGGAATGGTCGGAAAGCTCGCCGGCGGTGAAGTTCTTCAGCCCGACGAACAGTTCCCACAAGCGCTTCTTCCACATGCAGTGGTCCGACTTGGCGCGATGCAGGGTGTAGTCGGCTATGTTGCGCCCGTCGAGCAGCTTGAACTGATCGTCGATCAGCGCCTCCGATCGCCCGACTTCGTCGAGGGCGTCACCGGCGAGGCTGGAGCAGGTCTCGGCGCCGGTGGCGACCGCATGAACGCTGCGGGAGATTTCCTCGACCGCCTGGGTCTGCTGCTGCAGCACCTGGGCGATCGAGGCCATGCGGTCAGCGTTGGCGCCGATCGACGCGCGAACGCCGTCGATGTGGGTGCTCGCCTCCTCGGCGCGGACCAACCCTTCCTCGATCCGGGTCCTGACCTCGCCGACATTGTCGGTGAGGTCGCGCACGAAGGATTCCAGGCGCGAAATCCGCGTCTTGATGTCGTCGGTGGCCTGCTTGGTCTGTGCCGACAGCGCCTTGACTTCCTGGGCCACCACCGCAAACCCGCGGCCGACGTCGCCGGCCCGCGCCGCCTCGATGGTCGCATTGAGCGCCAGCAGGTTGGTTTGTTTGGCCAGGCTTTCGATGGTGCCGGCGAACGCCGAAATCTGCGCGGTCGCCGCGCCCAGCTCCTGGTTCGCCCGGCTCATCCGCCCGAACGCGTCGGCGGCAGCGCGGCTCGCCCGCGCGGCCTCCGAGGTTGCTTTGGCGCCCTCGTCCGATTGCGTGCTGGCGGCGGCCATCTCGCCCGACGCCTGATCGGCGGAGGTGGAAATCTGGTCGATCGACGTCGTCAGTTGCTCGACCGCGGCGGCCATCGATTGCGCCCGAGCGTTGGTTTCCCGTACCTCGCCGGTGATCCGCGCGACCGCGGCGACGGCCGAACTCGCCTGCATCGAAAAGGCGACCGTCCGGTCGAGGTCTTGGCTGTCACGCGTCGCGTGCGCGCCGCATGCCAGACGGATCGCATCGGCGAGAACCCGGGGAAATGCGTCCAGGGCCGGCTGCTGTCTGGCGGTGATCGCCGCCAGCACCTCGACCATCGCGGCTACCGCGACATGGTGGTCGGAGCCGGAATTGCCGGCGACGGGTGTCGGGACCGCGGAAGGCGTTTCGGAGGCGGTGGCTGCGGGGGGAAATAGCAGGGGCTTGGTCATTGAACAATCGGCCTCGAGCTTTGCCCGGCACAGAACACGCCGCTCAACCCGTCATCGCGGCTTGTCGTCCTGGCGGAGCCTGATCCCTTCCGAACACGACACGCGTGTTTTGCGGCGGCTCCAGACCGGCTTTGCCGGTGCTCCCATGGCACAGCACGATTGCGATGCACACGATTGTGACGCACACGATTGCGATGCATCAGACATTCGCTGACGAGCGCGACGGATATCCGAGCACGGCAATATCGATGATGGGCAACGGTCCTATCCGAGACAGATTCGGATGGTGATGTATGGTCGTCAATACGCAAAAATATTCAAGCGATGCCCGTCGATCGTTCCTGCGACGGTTCGCCACGCGACAAAAGCATTATACTGTAACCACTAAGATATTTCTCCAATACTCCGCCAATACCATGTCGCACGTTTCGACATTCTGCTGCAGAGGTGCTGCCCGAACGGCCGGCCAACCCCATGCCGGCGGACATGATCGGCAGGCACGCCAGCACGGCGCGACGACGTCCCATCCAGTCGCCGACCGGCGCCAGCAAGCGTGTGCCGAGCCCCTTTCCGAGCAGGCCGGCACTGAGCATCACGCCGACGGCGGCCTGACCGCCCCCATTCCCGGGTCAGCGCCGAGGATGTGAACGCCACCACCTGTACGTCGAACCCGTCCAACGTGTTGATGAGTGTGCCGATGGCGACGATGCCGATCTGGAACGGACTGAGCGGCCACGCCTTGACCATGGTCCGCAGTTGCATGTCGTTCATCGGTGAGATCGCCGAATGCCTCATCCGATGTCGGAGAGTATCAGATTGTCAGATGGCGGGTCGGTCTGTGCATTACCTATCAAGTCAGGCATACCGCCTGACGGTCAAATGCGGCAGCCGCGGCGCGAGGAGCGGCGGTCGTCGCACGGTAGGGCAGGAAAGCCGCGGTGACGCGGTATCATCATATTCTTTGTTGTCGGCGGGAGTTTGCATCGGGTTTGGATCGTGCGGGTGGCGTATAACCGGGCACCTCACCCTTGGTTGCGGTCCGGCAATCGTGGTCGCACCTGCATCAGATACGGATGGCGGCTCCTCCATCCCGGTGTTAGACCTCGGTCGATCGCGCGCTGCGCCGCGCCGAGCTCGCCGGGCGACAACAAAATGAATGCTCATCAGACCGTTTCCTTTTCCCTTCACCGTCATCCTTCGCCGGTCACGCCGGAGGCGCGCGCCGCGCTTCTCAAAGATCCGGGGTTTGGGCGGGTGTTTACCGACCACATGGTCACGGTTCGCTGGACCGAAGGCCAGGGATGGCACGACGCACAAGTGCGGCCGCGGGAGAACCTGTCGTTCGATCCGGCGTGTGCCGTGTTTCACTACAGCCAGGAAATCTTCGAAGGCCTCAAGGCCTATCGGCTGAAGGACGGGATCGGGTTGTTCCGCCCGGAACAGAATGCCCGTCGTTTCCAGTCGTCCGCCGAACGGCTGGCGATGCCGCCTTTGCCTGAACCGGTCTTTCTCCGGGCGATCGAGGAACTGGTCAGGATCGACGCCGCCTGGATTCCCGGTGGCGACGGCAGCCTGTATCTGCGGCCTTTCATGCTGGGGGTCGAACCCTATCTGGGGGTGCGGCCGTCGGCCGAGTATCTGTTCATCGTAATCGCCTCGTCGGTCGGCTCCTATTTCAAGGGCGGCGCCAAGGCGGTCACCGTCTGGCTGTCCAAGCACTACACCCGCGCGGCGTCCGGCGGCACCGGCGCCACCAAGAGCGGAGGGAATTACGCCGCCAGCCTGATCGCGCAGGCGAGGCGATGAAGCAGGGATGCGATCAGGTCATGTTCCTCGATGCCGCCGAGCACCGCTGGGTCGAGGAACTGGGCGGCATGAACATCTTCTTCGTGTTCGACGACGGGTCGCTGCTGACCCCGCCGCTCGGCGGCACCATCCTGCCCGGGGTCACCCGGGATTCGATCATCACGCTGGCGCGTCGTGACGGGCGCACCGTGCGGGAAGAGCGCTACAGCATGGATCAGTGGCGCGCCGACGTCGCCAGCGGCAAGGTGCGCGAGGCGTTCGCCTGCGGCACCGCCGCCGTCATCTCGCCGATCGGCGAGATCAAGGATCCGGAGGGCGGCTTCGTCATCGGCAACGGCAATGGCGGTCCGGTCACCCAGGCGCTGAAGGACAAACTGGTCGGCATCCAGCGCGGCGATCTCCCCGACACCGAGGGATGGATCCGCAAGGTCATCTGACCGGCGCCGATCCGATTGCCATCGAACCCCGCGTCGGCGTCACCGGCGCGGGGAAACGCGTTTCCGGGGACGTGTGTTTCTGCCGACGGTTGTCGACGCGGCGGTGCCGGAAGGCCGCGATACCAGCGGGCAAGACAGCATGCGGAAATTCCTTGTCCGACTGGTGCTTGCCGCCATCGTCGCCGGCGTGGCCGTCGTCTGGACGATTGTCGACGACAAGCCTTCGCTCCAACGGGCCCGAAACATGCTGGCAAACGGTATCGTCGCCAGGGCCGATGTCGCCTCTGCGTTGATCGAGAAAACCGGCAGCAGCACGAAATCGCTGATCCTGAGGATTTCTTTCCGGACGAAAAAGGGCGAGGCGATCACCGCCAGCCGTCATGCGCCGACCGAGATGCTGGAGACCTTGCAGAACCCGAAAAATTCATCGGAGTTGCGCCCGGCCGCCGCCGCCGACGTGGTCTACTTTCCGGACGCTCCGAAAGCGTTCGATTTCAAAGCGGTCCTGGAAAACAAAGTCGATCCCGGGTCCAGGATCCCGGTCCTGGCGGTCTTCGGCGTGGTTCCCGGATTGGTCGTGTTCTTCGCCCTGGGTTTCATCCCGGCGCTCAGGTTGCGCAAGCGCAAATCGTCTGATCCGGCAGCCGCCACCGTGTCCCCTCCGGCGGCGTAGACGCCGCCGGAGGGATGGAAAGCGACGAAGCGGCCCCGTGGCGGTGACCGCCGCTTTCCTCGACGGCGCGCCTAACCCGTCTGTTTGCCGGCGCGGGCGACCGCGTCCATCACCAGCCGCTCGGCGTCCGCCGCATCGAGCCAGTCGACGATCTCGACCCACTTGCCCTTTTCGAGGTCCTTGTAGTGCTGGAAGAAATGGCTGATCTGCGCGCTCATGATCGCGGGCAGGTCGCGATAGCTGCGGATAGCAGATACCCGCACCTCCAGGCTGAATGGTGACGTCAAAGGACACCCCTGACAATGCCCAAGCACAACGCCAGGAACGAGCGCATCAAGCGCGACTACTTCATTTACTTGCGCGAAGCCAAGGGGCAGAGCGAGGCGTCGATCGACCAGGTCGCCAAGGCGATCTGGTCGATTCGAAGCGCACGCCCGCTGCCGCGACGTCCGAAACCTCCACATCGAGCAGGTGAAGGCGTTCAAGCAGCACCTGGGTTTGCAGAAAGCGGAACGCACCAATGAGCCGCGGAGCAAGGCCACGATCTATTCGACGCTGGCCGCGCTGAAAGCATTCTTCGTCTGGTTGGCCGACAAGCCCGGCTACAAGTCGCGCATCAGCTGCGCCGATACCGAGTACTTCAATATGCCGATGAAGGACGCGCGGGTGGCCAAGTCCGTCCGCGAACCCCGCGTGCCGAGAATCGAACAAATCCGCCACGTCCTGCTGTCCATGCCGGCGGTCACCGAGATTGAAAGGCGGGACCGGGCCATGATCGCGTTCACCATCCTGACCGGCGCGCGCGACGGCGCGGTCGCCTCGCTCAAGCTCAAGCATGTCGATCTCAACCGGAACCTGCTGGAGCAGGACGCGCGCGAAGTGCGGACCAAGGCGTCGAAGTCGTTCACGACCTACTTCTTCCCGGTGGGGGACGAGGTCCGCGCCATCGTGGCTGATTGGGTCGGATATCTGCGCACTGAAAAGCTGTTCGGGTTCGACGATCCGCTTTTCCTGGCCAGTATCGTCCGGGTGGGGACGAACGGCCAGTTCCAGTCCAATGGCATCGGCCGAACCCACTGGTCGGCTGCCGGACCGATCCGGAGAATTTTCAAGGAGGCGTTTGGGCGGGCCGGGTTGCCGAATTTCAACCCGCATTCGTTCAGGAGGACGCTGGCGGCGCAAGGGCGCGAGGTGCGCGAGGGCTCCCGCTTTTCGATGCTGGGCCGGTGGGCATGTGGTAGGAGTGCTGATGTTGGCCGATACCGGCAGGATCCGCTTGTGCCGACCTACGGAGTGGATATCGAACGGAGGTTCGGCGATGTCGTCAGACAGGAAATCGGCGTCGACCCCGGCGCCCTCACCGGGGCAGAAGCCTTCTACCTCCGCAATTTCCGAGATGCTGACTCCCTCCGAACTCGAATCGCTGCGGCGCGCCGCGAAAGAGGGGGGCGACTACGCGCGCAAGGCATTCGCGAAGTATCGCCCGGCGAACAAGAAGCAGGACGTGGCGTAGGCCGCCGCGAGTCCATCCCGGCGCCGGCCGCACGTTCCGGCCCGGGTGCCGCGCCTGCCGGCGCTCGCTTCCCCCGCACCCTCGAGGAACTGTCGGACCACGCCAAGGGACTGCCCGAGGACGCGCGCAGCGTCGCGCTCGGCCTGCTGCCGCTCAACACCCTGGTGGACTGGGCGGCGCCGAACCAGGTGGCGGTGAAGCAGTATCTCGAAACCAAGCGGTTCATGGACACGTACCGCAACAAGGATGAAGGCGGCGGCCAGCGGCAATCCGCTGATCCTCGAGGAAATGGACTTGCGCCAGAAGGCCTTCGACAAGCCGAAGGAGGCGGGCGCCGCCATCCTGGCGCGGGCGCAGGAGTTCGTGGCGAGCGGCGCGCCATCGCGGCGGCTGGGAACCTTCGGTGGTTTCCCGCTGGTCTTCGAGCAGGTCGCGGCGCGGACCAGGGGCGCCCCGGTGGCGATCCGGGTGCAGGGGGCGGTGCCCTATCAGGTCGACATCGACGACATCTGGACGGCCGATGCTACCGGCACGGCGATGCGGGTGTCGAACGCGGTGCGCCAATTCGGCCGGCGTCTGCAGGCGGCCGAGGACAAGGTTGCGGCGCTGCGCACGACCTTGCCGAAGCTCGCGCAGCAGGTTCGCCCGTGGGCGCCGGCGGCCGAGCTCGAGCAGTTGAAAGTCCGTCACCGCGAGGTGATCGCGGCGTTGCAGCCGAAGAAAACCGCCGAGCGGGTCACGTCGGCCGCGGGTACAGGTGCCGCGGATGTGCAGGCAGAGCGGCGCGTCCAGTCGATCCCGGAATCGAGCGACCCGGTTGTCAGTTTGGTTGGGAATGAGCTTGGTTTTGAGTTCCGCAGCTCACAAGACATGCCGCGCCTGCGCAAGGCGGCGCAAGATTGGTACCGCGACAATCTTCTCGGCACCGAAGCAGCAATGGCGGATGGCACGAAGGTATTGTTCAGTCGCCGCGGCATGAAGAAGTCGACCTTCGGTGGCAAAGGCGACGTTCTGTTGCGGGCGGTCCCCGCTATTCGCAACATCATTGAACGTGGTCAGGTTGTTCATCGCGAACGCGGAAACAGGCCGGATATTCTCGAACGGGCGATCGTATCTGCCCCGGTCGAAGTCGTCGGAAAACTGCATCAGCTTGCCGTCTCCATCCACAAAATGGCGGATGGAAGCTGGCAGTATGATTTTACGTTCGACAAGGACGCTGGGCGCCCAGGGGTCGGTGTGCCTGGAGGGACCACGGGATCGCTCCCGGTGGGTCTGCCTGCGTTGGAAACCGCACCCAGCGACGAGATGAATTTATTCCAATGGCCGGCTGGTTACAAGGGGAATACCGACGCAGAAATGGCGGTCGCCGACGTGCGCGCAGCGCTGGAGGCTTCGCTGTTGGCTGCGCCGATCGGCCGCCTGATCGACGCCGGCCGGATCGTGATCGAGGCGGCGGCGGACTCGGCGGCCGAAGCCTATGTGACCGACCGCGACGGCGTCATTCACCTGGTCGCGCCGAACCTGGTGCCCGGGCAGGTGACCGCGGCGCTGTTGCACGAGGCGTTTCATTCGGGGGTGCGGCCGCTGATCGGCGATGCGGCCTGGACCGGGCTGATGAGCCGCCTGCGGGCGCTGCACCGGCAGGCCCGGCAGTCGCAGGGCGGGGCGCGCCGCGTCTACGACCGGG
>JAVBUK010000016.1:0-4148 GCA_031555345.1 Xanthobacteraceae bacterium
GAGAAATAGGCTCGGCCATAGCCACCGGTGGCCAGGATGGTCATCTGGGCGCGGAAGCGATACAGCTTGCCGGTCGCCATATCGAGCGCGATGACGCCCCGGCAGCGCCCCTCGTCGTCCATCATCAGGTCGATCACGACGTATTCGATGAAGAACTCGGCGTTGTGCTTGAGGGCAGCGCCGTACATCGTGTGCAGCATGGCGTGGCCGGTGCGATCGGCGGCCGCACAGGTGCGCAGCGCGATGCCCTTGCCGTAGTGGGTGGTCATGCCGCCGAACGGACGCTGATAGATCTTGCCGTCCTCCTCGCGACGCGAGAACGGCACGCCCCAATGCTCGAGCTCGTACACCGCCGCCGGTGCCTCGCGGCACATGTACTCGATCGCATCCTGGTCGCCCAGCCAGTCCGACCCCTTCACGGTGTCGTACATGTGCCAGCGCCAGTCGTCTTCGCCCATGTTGCCGAGCGCGGCGGCGATGCCGCCCTGGGCCGCGACCGTGTGCGACCGCGTGGGAAACACCTTGGTCAGGCAGGCGGTGCGCAGACCCGCCTCGCTGCAGCCGACCACCGCGCGCAGGCCGGAGCCGCCGGCGCCGACCACCAACACGTCATATGTCGCGTCCTCGATGGGGTAGGCCCGCCCGTTGACCGCCGGGGCGCCGTTCGTTCCGTTTGCCATGGGGTCACATCCCGAATGCGAGCTTGAGGACGGCGAAGCAGGCAGCGAAGCCGATCACCAGGCAGAACAGCGTGTTGCCCATCAGCGCGAGGAGCATCACGGCGTGATGATGGATGTAATCGGTGATGATTTCCTGCATCCCGATCCACATGTGGTAGGTCCCGACCGCCAGAAACAGAAGGAGCGTGATCGCGACACACGGCGACGACAGGAACTGAACCGTGGTGGCGTAGTCCCTGCCCACGGCTCCCAGCACCACGATCAGGAACGCGATCGTCAGCGGTATCGCCAACACCGAGGTGACGCGCTGGATCCAGAACGTCCGCGTTCCGCTCGAGCGGCCGCGACCACGGGCGCGGGCGAACGGCGTGCGATAGCTTCCAATTGATCCGCTCATAGCGGCCACCCCATCACATAGGCGAAGATCCACAGCAGGACGGTCAACGTGACCGAGCCGGTCACGGTGGCGAGCGCGAGCATTTCGCGCTGCTGCGGCTCGAAGCCGTACGTCATGTCCCAGATCAGGTGGCGCACGCCGCCGAGGGTGTGGTGGATCAGCGTGAAGGTGTAGCCGAGCAGAACGAATTGCCCGAACCAACTCTTCGCCGCCCAGGCGAACCAAGCGTAGGCTCCGGGCCCGGCCGCTGCAGCGAGCAGCCACCAGACCACCAGCACCGTTCCGAAGTACAGGAAAGCTCCGGTAATACGATGCAACCCGGACATCACGAACGACAGCGTGAGCCGGTAGATCATCAAGTGCGGCGACAACGGCCGCACAACGGGCGCCTTTGCCTCGGCCATGTGAAATCCGTCCAATGAAAATCCAGACTCCTTTGAAGCAGATGCGCCATCGGAGTGCAATGCCACCGATTGATTAGCCGTCTGATTTCGGTACCGCCGCAACCGGGATCAAGATACCGCTTTGAAAATCCGAAGCTTTGTGACGCGTGAATCCGGCCTCGTTCAGCGCGGCACCAGTACCCAGTAATCGAGATCGAGAACCACCGCCGGGTGATAATCCTGGCCGACCAGCCGCGGGAAGTCCGCAACGGGATGATCCTTGGCGGCAATCGTCCGCAGACGCAGCGCGCCGACGTCGGTGCGTCCCGGCAATTCCGTCATGTCCAGTACCTGCGACCAGGCAAACACGGTCGATCCGGCGAACAGCGGCGCGACATGGCGACCGCCGTTGATGGCGGCCACCTGGAAGGCGTTTGCAAGACCGTTGAACGACAACGCGCGGGCGATCGACATGACGTGTCCGCCATAGACCAGCCGGCGTCCGAAACGGCCCTGAGCCTCGGCGAATTGGTTGAAATGCACGCGCGCCGTGTTTTGATAGAGTCGCGTCGCCAGCTGGTGCTCGGCCTCCTCCACCGTCGTGCCGTCGACATGGTCGATGCGCTCGCCCACGGCATAGTCGCCCCAGCGGTGGCGCCCGCCCGCCAGCGCGGAATTGTAGGCCTGCGCTTCGAGTGTCGGGCAGGCGCCGCCGAGTTCGGCCGGAGCGACGGCGTCAGGCAGCGCGGGGACGTGGTCGCCCGGCGCGGCGGCCGCCGGGTCGCGCTTGCGCACCATCACCCCGCGCACGAAGTCGAGCACACAGCCGCCGTGCTGGTCGAACCCGCGCGACCGCACATAGACGATGCCGGTCTTGCGACTGGAATTTTCCCTGAGGCCGATCACCTCCGACGTCGCCGTGAGCGTGTCACCGGGAAAGACCGGCTTCAGGACGCGACCGTCGGCGTAACCCAGATTGGCCACGGCATTGAGCGAGATGTCCGGCACCGTCTTGCCGAACACGACATGGAAGACCAGCAGATCATCGACCGGCGCGCGCGGAAAGCCGATCGCGCGTGCGAACACGTCCGACGACTGGACGGCGAATCGCGGACCGTAGAGGGCGGTGTAGAGCGCGACGTCTCCCGCCGTGACCGTGCGCGGCGTGGCGTGGGCGATCGTCTCGCCGAGGCGGAAGTCTTCGAAACAGCGGCCGGGCTCGGTCTTGCGGGTCATTGCGGCGCGTCATCCCCTTTGTCCGGGCGCTCTCGTCGGGAGCGTGCGGCATCGGGACCATGACGCAAGGGCCGCCCCCGGTAAATCGGCTGAAGGTCAAAAGCCCGCTGATCCCGACGGGATCGAGCGGATGCGGATCAGTCCCCCGCTCGACGTAACCGTCGTCCGTCGTGCGTCGAAGACATCGGGACGGCCTCCACAACTACCGCCGCCGGTCGGACCCGGTGGGTGCGGGATGAAACGCATGGATCAACGAAACGTGATACGGTAATGGGCAGCACAAGCGTTGCTCGAGCCCTGGCTCCCTGCTCCCTGTCGGGCGCGCGCGGACAGGCAGCGCGATCGGCAGGAGTTCGGCGCGAATATCGCATGGCCAAACCAGCGGCTCAGTCATCCATTCCAGAGGACGACCGCTCCGCCCTGATGGCGGCGGCGCAGCGCGGCGACGCCGAAGCGTACGCCCGGCTGCTGCGGGCCTGCGTGCCGCTGATCAAGAGCATCGCCCGAGGACGCGGGCTCGCGCCCGACCGCGCTGACGACGTGGTGCAGGACGTGCTGCTGACCATCCATCGGGCGCGCGCCGCCTACGATCCGGGCCGGCCGTTCGACGCCTGGCTGCGGGTGATCGCCGAGCGGCGTGCCATCGACCATCTGCGTCGGTATCGGCGCCAGCAGGACCGCGAGGTGCACGCACCGCTCGCGCTCGAGACCCATGCCGACCAGGGCGCGAGCCCGGACCGCGACCTCGACCGGCAGGCGGATGCGCGACGTGTCGGCGACGCGATCGCCGTCCTGCCCAATCGCCAACGCGAGGCCGTACATCTGCTGATGATCGAGGAGCGCTCGCTCACCGAAACCGCGGCCGCGACCGGGCGATCGACCGGATCGCTGAAGGTCAACCTGCATCGTGCCCTCAAGGCACTGCGCACGCGTCTGAGTGGCGGGAGTTGAGCCGTGCCGACATCGTCCGAGCGCCCCGCCGTGTCGCATGAGGAACTCATCAGCAGTCTGGCCGCAGGTCTGGCGCCGGTGCGCCCGCTGCCGCGACCTGCCTGGCGCGCGCTCGCCTGGCTCGCGGCGGTTGCGGCGCTGGCCTGCGCGCTCGCCCTTTTCGCCGACCTGTCGCGGGTCTGGCAGCGCATTACGGCGACCCCCGACATGTCGCTTGCGGTGATCGGCTCGACCCTCACCATGGCGTTCGCGGCGCTCGCCGCCTTCGAACTGAGCCTGCCGGATGCGCCGCGCCGATGGGCCCTGCTGCCGCTGCCGACCGCACTCGTATGGATCGTGGCGAGCGGGTTCGGCTGCCTGCGCGGCTGGGTGCTGCCGCAAACCCATGTCGCAGCCATCGGCGAAGCCGCCGACTGCCTGGTCTTCATCGTCGGCCTGTCGGCTCCGCTCTCCGCCCTGCTGGTCCTGATGCTGCGGAGGGCCTGCTCGAGGCGCGGATCC
>JAVBUK010000474.1:0-3117 GCA_031555345.1 Xanthobacteraceae bacterium
GGCCCGCCCCGCCGCCTTCGACGCGCGGACGTTTCTGCAACGCCGCCTCGACCGAGGCGAGCGCCTGACGCGAGCTGCCACCGGTGCGGTCGATCAGGCCGGCCGCGAGGCCTTCGGGATCGTCCAGCAAGACCTTGAGCAGATGGTCGGGGGCGAACTGCTGATGGCCTTCGCGCATCGCCAGCGCCTGCGCCGACTGGACGAACCCCTTGGATCGGTCGGTATATTTTTCGAAATTCATGCGAGATCCTCAACCGGTTCCAACCGCCCTGAAGGCACGGTCGGAACATCGTCATGGGATGCGCCCCCAAACGCTGGCGGGCGCGACGGAGGGCTCCGTCGTGGATAATCTGGTGGCCCGTGGGCACCCCCGAAAGAGGGGATGACCGGATATTTCGGGCGATCGTGGCGTCGCTTGGAAGGATCGTTAAGGAAAGAACCGGAAAACGGAACCATGACGCCCGCCGCGCAGATCCGCTCGATATGCTGGTATCCCGTCAAGGGATTGTCGGCCGCCCCCCTGCCCATGACCCGCCTCGAGGCGGGCCGGACGCTGCCGGCCGACCGGATCTACGCGATCGAAAACGGCCCCAGCGGCTTCGACCCGGCCGCACCCGCCCATCTGCCCAAGCAGCGCTTCCTGATGCTGATGCGCAACGAAAGCCTGGCGCGGCTGGCGACGCGGTTCGATGAGACCACGCACGTGTTGTCGATCTCGCAGGACGGCAAGGAAGTCGCTCGCGGGAGCCTGCGGACCCCCGACGGTCGGGCGATCCTCGAGGCGTTCTTTGCGACCTATTGCGCGGCCGAGCTGCGCGGCCCGCCGAGGATTCTCCATGCGCCGGGGCACAGCTTCTCGGACGTGGCGAACAAGGTCGTGTCGATCATCAATCTGGCGTCGGTCGCGGCCATCGAGGCCGCCGTCGGTGCGCCGATCGACCCGCTCCGCTTCCGCGCCAACCTCTACCTCACCGGCTGGCCGGCGTGGGCCGAATTCGCGTGGGTCGGTCGCGAAATCACCCTCGGCCACAGCGCCCGCGCCAGGATCGTCAAGCGCATCGTCCGCTGCGCGGCGACCGACGTCGCACCCTCGACCGGGCTGCGCGACAGAACCATCCCGCAGGCGCTGCTGCAGACTTTCGGCCATGGCGATTGCGGGGTCTATGCGGAGATCGTCACCGGCGGCAGTATCGCGGTCGGCGATGCCGTGCAGGTCATGCCTTGATCACGGGTTTTCGCGGGACGGACTGAACATGCAGATACTCGTTGTGGGCGCCGGCGTGATCGGGCTCGCCATCGGCCGCGAAGCCGCGATGGCCGGCCATGAGGTCATCATCGCGGAAGCCGCGAATGCCGTCGGCACCGGCACCTCGTCACGCAACAGCGAAGTGATCCATGGCGGTCTGTACTATCCGACCGACTCGATCCGCGCCCACCTATGTGTCCCGGGCCGGCGCCTGTTGTATCGGTACTGTGTTACGCACGGAATCAGTCACCGGAAATGCGGCAAGCTGATCGTCGCCACCAACCCCGGGGAGGTGAAGAAGGTCGAGGCGCTGTTTGCCCAGGGCCGTGCAAACGACGTCGAGGGCCTGCGGATGATGGAGGCGGCCGAGGCCCAGCGGCTCGAACCCGCCCTCACCTGCGCCGGCGCGATGATCTCGCCCGAGACCGGCATCATCGACAGCCACGGCTTGATGCTGGCGCTCGAAGGCGAACTGCGGGATCACGGCGGAGCGATCGCCCTCAATACCCCGGTCGAGCGGCTGGCCCGGTCGGCCGCGGGCTGGGAGGTGTTTTTCGGCGGAATCGAACCCGGCAGCCTCGTGGTCGATGCCGTCGTCAACTCCGCCGGCCACGGGGCACACCGTCTGGCGCGCGCCACCGACGGCTATCCCCCCGCGCGCGTTCCCGACCTCGTGCTCGCCAAGGGAAACTATTTTTCCTTTTCGGGCAGGCCGGTGTTCACCCGCCTGATCTACCCGGTGCCTCCCGCCGATGCCGGGCTCGGGGTGCATGTGACGCTCGATCTCGCCGGCCGAATGCGGTTCGGGCCCGACGTCGAATGGCTCGATGGCGAAACCTGCACGGATTTCAGCGTCGATCCGCGCCGCGCCGACCTGTTCTACGCGGCCATCCGCACCTACTGGCCGGCCCTGCCCGACGCCAGCCTGATGCCCGACTATTGCGGCATTCGGCCCAGGCTGACGGGCCCGGGCCTGCCGCATGCCGATTTCATCGTCGACGGACCGGCCGAGCACGGGGTCGGCGGCCTGGTGAACCTGTTCGGAATCGAATCGCCGGGCCTCACCAGCTGCCTGGCGATGGCCCGCGACGTCCTGGCAAAATTGGCGAGCTAGCGTCCCGGCTCCGGCGTTCGGTTCCGTTTGCAGCAAGCCCGGCACCAGCGCCGGAACCCAAAGGACGCTCGCAAATCCATGATGCCAGTGTGGTTTTGGATTCGGCGTTGCGATGAAGCGCTCGCCGCAAGAGGGATCGGAACGTCAACTCCACCCCACTAGCGGATCCAGAGTGATTTGCAGGTGGACGCCCGGACACTATATTGCGCTGCGCCCCTCGGTATCCGGAGAAATCCATGTCTGACCTTGCGAAGTCTGGCATTGCGAAGTCTGGCCTTGCGAAATTCTACAGCCCGACCACCCTTCCCAAACCGCCGGGGTTCAGCCACGTGGTCGAGATCACCGGACCCGCCCGGATCGTCTACATTTCCGGGCAGCTCGGCCATGGCATCGACCAGCGCGTGCTCGGCACGCCGGGAGACTTCCGGGCACAATGCGTCGGCGCATTCCAGAATCTCGGCCGGGCGCTGGCCGAGGTCGGCGCGGGCTATTCGGATCTCGTCAAGACCACCAACTACCTGGTCGACATGTCGCATGTCGGCATCTTTCGCGAGGTCCGCGACAGCTTTTTCGACAAGGCGACGCCGCCGGCCTCGACCACGGTGGCGATCGCCCAGTTGGCCCGGCCGGGCGCCCTGTTCGAAATCGAGGCGGTCGCCGTGCTGCCGCCGAAGCCGCCGCCGCGCGCACGGGCCAGCGCGAAATCAAAGAGCGGCACCAGCAAGAAGAGCCCGAAGCCTAAAGCACCGACGCGGAA
>JAVBUK010000116.1:0-2546 GCA_031555345.1 Xanthobacteraceae bacterium
GACCCTGCTGCCGCCGGCCTGAGGCTGTTGCGAACGCCGGTCGATCCGTTCGGATCGACCGGATGCGCATGCGGTTCCGCGGGCGCTGTCGCTCCAGGGCGCTGTCGCGGCGGGTGCTATCGCGGCAGGGCGCGGGCGACCGCGGCGCGAATGCCGGCATCCAGCGCCCGCGAGGTCTCGTCCTCGCGTTTGACGAAGGTGCCGATGACATAGACGCCGCCCGCGGTCCGCGGCACGATGTAGTAGGACACGATCATCCCGTCGTCGCCGACCCCGCAGCGGGTGAACAGCCGGGACATCGCGCTGCCCGGCTCCTGCGGCAGCGATCCGGACGCAAACGCCTTCTTGCAGCTCTTGGCGTCGCCGGCGATGAGTTCTGCCGACAGCGCCTGGACGTCTCTGACCGCGGGATGAACATTGACGATCCCGACGCCGGAGGCGGCGGTCCACATGGCGTCGGATTTCACGCTGGCCGGCATTTCATCGCGCCGCAGCAGCCGGAATCCGTCGAGCCGCAGGTCGGCCAGCAGGTTGGCGGCCACCACGGCGGCTTCGGCCCGCTCCTGGTCGAGGGTGGAGCCGGAACCGGAAGCTCGCGGCGGCGCGGCCGCGGGCGGGCCGAACGGATTGGTGTCTGCCGTCGTCTGGCCGCTGGTCGGCCCGGTCATGATCTTGACGCATTCCCCCAGGAACGCCAGCACGCGCGACGACTGGGTCAGGTTGAAAGCGAGCTGATCGCGGCCGGTGTGGACGTACAGGCGTCGGCCCTGCCGGAACGTGTTGAACAGCCGGACGCTGTCCTTCAGCGTGACGATCACCAGGTCGGTGGTCTGGGCCTTGGCCGACGCGCGTTCCGCCGGATGGCCGTCGACCCGATAGCTGATGTCGTAGGTCGCGCCCCGGTTCAGCCGCCACTTGGTGCTGGAGAACCCCATCGACCACTGGTAGTTCTTGTTGATCGAGAACAGCAGCAGGATTCCGCTTTTGTAGCGGGCGCTGGCGGCGCAGTGCGAGAACTTGCCGTCGTCGCCCGAATAGGCGCCGGCGTGCCACTCCGCCACGTTCTTGGTCCACAGGGTCGCGCCATGTGCCGACCCGCACATCAACACGACCGCCGCCACCGCGCCGACCGTCGCCCGCATGTCCTCGACCCCGATGCCGATGCACTCTGTTGCGTGAATGTATCATTCGCCCGGCGCCCTGTCGCGATGGCGGCGGGGGCTTCCGCAAGATGCCGCAGCGGTGGGGATTGTCGCAGCCCCGTCGCCGCCCGGCGGCGGCTCCGCCGTGGCGCTGTCACCCGGATGCTGTCAGCCGGATGCTGTCACCCGGATCTGCGCAGGCTGCCAGGAAGCCTGCGGGCGTGGTGGCGCGGGGAGGGGGACGCAATCATTCATGCCGACTACGCACAGGTGCTATTCCGGCGGTACGACTTCCGGTCGTATTTGCGAATGACTATCATTACTACATTGAGTTTCGGTACGACCTCTGAGGACCCCCGATGCACGATTTCAACGACCATCCGAACGACCGTGACTGCCATGAATCCACCGCCGCCGTCCTGCGGCGGGCCCGGGCGCGACAATCCGAGGTCGTGTTCGGTCTGATCCGCGGCGCGTTTTCCGCCATGACGACGCGACGCGGCTCCGGCACTCATCCCAAGGGCTGAGATCCCACGCTCTGACGCGGCGTCCCCCCGATATCCCCGGCCGCGCAGGCCCCGGGCTCCCTGCTGGGCCCGGGGCTTTTTTTATCGGCGACGATATGCGCGGCCCGCCGGGGGCGTCGTGCCCGCCCGTGGGTGTTGTCTAAGTGGCCCCTGGCCCCTAGATTTTCGCCGACGCGACCGGGCCGCATGGGGTTCTGGAGCATAACGGCTTGCGCGCGCGTCCGGGTGGGAGATGGAAATGGATGACAGTCCCGAACAAGCAACCCCCAAAAAGGTGATCTTGCCGGCGCCGGACGATTTTCCGAGTCCGATGTTGCCGATGATCTATTCGGATGGCGTGAGCACCTTCCAGCCGGGTCCGGAAGTTGTAAAATTTTACCTGTCCCGGCTCGAGCCCCACTTGCGGGCCGAGGCTGCATCGCTCACCCAGCCGGTGGTCCAGGTCGCCATGTCGGTGACCGGATTTCTGCAGATGGTCGCCTTTTTCAACAAGGTCACGGCCAACATGCTGGAACGGGGAGTGGTTTCACAGCACCAGGTCGAGGCCGCCAAGTCGGGCGTGGGCGGCGGCGATCGCAAGCGCGGCCAGGCGAACAAGTCGTCGGCGAAAAGCTGGATCCTGTCCTGGAAGCTGTCGGACGTCCTGGTGCGGAAGCGCGAGCCCTCCGACGCCGAGTGATCGATGGCCGGCACTGCCGATCCGGCAGCCGTGTTCCGGGCCGGCCGCGGACGACGCCGGGCGTCGATCGGTTGCGCAACGAGCTCGTGGTCGCGGGGGATGCGCCGCTTTTGGAGCCGCCCCGGTAATGCCGCCCCGGAACAGGGCTTTCGAGAAATCGTCCGGAGATTTCGGCAGAGTCCCGCCTTCGTCCCCGGC
>JAVBUK010000272.1:0-2525 GCA_031555345.1 Xanthobacteraceae bacterium
GGTGGCAGACGGCGGTCACGGTCATGCTGCGGGCTTCGCCGATTTGCACGAACCCGCGCCTTTGCGGCACGGTCAGGCCGTGCCGAACGCCGTAGATGCGCGACAGCGCCAGCGACACCGCACCGGCGAGGACATTTAGCCGATAGGGAAGAAACGCGTCGAGCTTCAGCGGAGGCTCGTCGCGGGGGGAGAGGGGAGACGCGGTTTCCTGCGCTCTCCGTGGGGGGCGCGTCATCTCGGACATCAGGGCGACCTTCGGCGATTTCGCGACATCTCGCTGCAGGTCCGTGACTGCGGCTTCATTTTCAGGCGCATCTCCGCACGATAGCGTGGCGGCCGGAGTGTGACAAGATGGCCGCAAGTACAGTCCGGGGCAATCGGGTGAAGGGCATTTCGGATTCCTTTTTTCCCGATTGTATCCAACTGAACACGGAAAATTCCGATCCCGGGCCGCGCCAAGCTCGGTTATTGCCAAAACGGTCGTCACCCGATTGCCTGAAGTATAGCCGATTATACCGAAAGCCTTTTTATCAGGCCGCCACCGCACAGGCGGGTTTTCTCGGGCACGCGATCGAGACGTCCGGGTCGGCCGCCGGCGACGGCGGGTTCCGTGCCAGGGGCCGCCGATATCCGGATCGGACCATTTCGGGCCTTTTGCCGGCGACATGGCGGTGGAGCCTGCCAGGCACGGGTGAAATCGACCTGGCGGCCATTGTTGCTGTTCGAACTCAATCGCAAAAATGCGCCGTAGCGGCGGTCGTCTTGAACGGTGTTTACGCTGGTCTGCTCCGAGATCGGAACGATGCTCGGGCCGGCATCCCGATTCGTCGTCATCCCGACGCGGACGGTCTTGACAATATCGTTGCAAGTGTTACGATTTATATAGAGCCTCAATATCAGGATATCTCCGTCTTCGGCGGAGCGAGCCGTTGCCGGTCTGCGCACGCTCATCCGACGCGCGAGGCCGGTCGAGATTGGAGGCCCGTCGGCGGGCGCCATGCGCCACGCCACTCCCGGACGGGGTCTCCGTGAACGCCTGGTGGGGTTGGTCCGGGAATCCGCGGCATGTTTCTCATTCACTCGATTTTCGCATCGCGGCCGTGCAAAACCACAAGCGGCCGCGCCGTTGCGGCGTGGATGTCGTTGCCGAATACCGTTCGGCGCAGATTGTTGATTCGGCGATCACTAGGTCTTGCGGCTCGGGGCCGTCGAATTCGTCGGGAGCGGACAATGTGTCTCGAGTCCAGCCTTCACGAAGCGTAAATCGAGGCACTGTCGACCAGCGTAGTAATTAGGAGGAACAGAACGATGGCGCGTTATGCACTGTTGATCGACTACGACTACTGTACGGGGTGTCACTCGTGCGAAGTCGCTTGCCAGCAGGAGCACGACTATCCGGTCGGCACCAACGGCGTGATCGTGAAAGAGTACGAGTACGTGGTGGACGGGCGGGTCCAGATCGACTACCTGCCGTTCTTCACCCAGCATTGCGACCTGTGCGTGGGACGGCTGGCGCGCGAGCGCGGGGCGGTGCCGTCCTGTGTCAAGCACTGTCAGGCGCGCTGCATGGAATTCGGTCTCGCCGCCGACCTGGCCGGCGCGGCGGCGAACCGCGAGAAAGCCGCCCTGTTCACCCACGCCCCGCGACGCTAGCGGGCGCGACCGTGGTTGCCCACCGTGCCCGGTGCGCAAAGGTGCAATGCCGGCGCCGGCGCATGCCCGGGCGGGCAGTCCGGTTGTTTCGGTGGTCACGTCTGTAATCGTTGAAAGGTTGAAGCCATGGGCGACATGAACGTATTTCGAACCACCGCCTGGTCGGCGGGACCCGGATGCCACGGCGGCTGCGGGCAAAAGATCTATCTTCAGGACGGCAAGCTGGTCCGCATCGAGGGCGATGAGAACAATCCGTGGGCGCAGGGCCGTTCGTGCCCGAAGGTTCTGGCGCTGACGCAGTACATGTACCATCCCGACCGGATCAAGACGCCGCTCAAGCGGGTGGGGCCGCGCGGCTCTGGCGAGTTCGCGCCGATCTCCTGGCAGGAGGCCTACGACACCTGCGAGCAGCGGATGAAGGAGATCCGCGACAAGTTCGGGCCCGAGACGGTGCTGTTCTGCCAGGGTACCGGGCGCGACATCGGCGGCCCGATCACCATGATCGCCTATTCGTACGGCAGCCCGAACTGGGTGCAGCTCGGCCTGTCGGGCCATTCCTGCTACACCCCGCGGCTCGGCGCGATGAAGACGACGATCGGCGACTTCGCGGTGGCGGACTGCTCGCAGTTCCTGGCCAAGCGTTACGACGACCCGGAATTCAAGGTGCCGGAGGTGCTCATCACCTGGGGGCAGAACCCCACCCAGGGCTGCCCGGACGGCTTCTTCGGCCACTGGGTGGTCGACTGCATGCGGCGCGGCACCAAGATCATCACGATCGATCCGCGCAACACCTGGGTGACCAGCCGTGCGGTGCATCACCTGCAGCTGCGTCCCGGCACCGACGGGGCGCTGGCGCTGGCGATGATCAACGT
>JAVBUK010000376.1:0-3167 GCA_031555345.1 Xanthobacteraceae bacterium
ACCGGGACCCGCGGCCTGTTTGCTACAGCAGACCTTCCACGGAGGACATCAACCATGCCCTGCACCGACCCCCGTTCTCCCCGCCGCCCGACGCCGAAAATCCTGGTCGGCGCGTTGATGCTGGCCACCCTGGCGTTCGCCGGCGGGCCCGTCCGCGCCGCCGAACAAGCCACCGTCGTTCCCCCTCCGGCCGCCGATCTTCCACCCGCCACCGATGGACGACTGCAGACCGCGGTGATCGCAGGCGGCTGCTTCTGGGGTGTGCAAGGGGTCTTTCAGCACGTCAAGGGTGTCGAATCCGCCGTATCCGGTTACGCTGGCGGCGACGCCGCGACCGCCCAGTACGACAAGGTCAGCACCGGACGCACCAGCCACGCCGAAACGGTGAGGATCACTTTCGACCCACGGATCATCAGCTACGGCCGAATTCTGCAGATATTCTTTTCGGTGGCGCACGATCCCACGCAGCTCGACCGCCAGGGTCCCGACCATGGCCCGCAATATCGTTCGGCGATCTTTTCCGATGACGAAGCCCAGGCGACCGTCGCCCGCCAATATATCGCCCAGCTCGATCGCGCCGGCGTCTTCCGCCGTGGCATCGCGACCCGACTGGAGCCGCTGCGGGGCTTCTATCCGGCGGAATCCTATCACCAGGACTATCTCACGCTGCACCCTGACAATCCCTACATCGTGTTCAACGACCTGCCGAAGCTCGACGACTTGAAGCGGCTGTTCCCGGACGACTATCGCAGCGAGCCGAAGCTGGTGGCGGCAAACCGCCCGCCGCCGTGACGTATCGGTATGGTGCCGGGTTTCGAATGAGCACACGGCATCATCCGACCTTCCGCGCCCGTCACCGGCTGTCCCGCCGGCGCGATGGATTGCTCGACACAATTCATGCTACACGACGCGTCACTTCGGATGGTTCCGCGTCGGGGAAGTGAAAATGGCGTTCGGGTGGAAATGGAGCGCGTGGGCCGGGCTGCTCCTGGTCGGTACCATGGCGGCGTCGGCGGCCGCGCAAGAGCGACAAAAGCAAGTTGCCACGTCGCACAAGCCGGTTGCCTCGGGCACCTACTACGTCGAATTCCGCGCCGCCGACATCGGCGTCTACGGCCACAGCTACATCATGTTCGGCCGCCTCGGCCCCGGAGGCCGGCCCGCCACCGTGCGGTACGCCGACTTCCATCCCGAGGGCGGAACGCTCGGGCTGGCGGTGGGCCATGCCGTTCCGGTCGCCGCCGAAATGACGCCCGATCCCGAAACGTTGAGATTGCCGATCACCGCTTCGTTCCGTCGCACGATCACGGCGGCGCAGTACGCCAGCATGGTCGACGCGATCAACCGCGTGCATGCGAACAATCGCGTCTGGAGCGCGCTCGCCTACAACTGCAACGCCTTCGTGGGCGACGTGGCCTCGTCGATCGGGATGAAAACCCCGACCAGCCTGCTGTTCGCCACCGCCTTCATCCCGGCTCTGCGCTCGCTGAACGAACCCGACGACGGGTCTGCGGCAGCATCTCCGGGGAGCCATCGCGCCGCGCCGGAGCGCGACCTGTTTTCCCTGTCCCGCATTCCTGCCCTTCCGCACGTCCCTGTTCTGCGTTTTTCGAGCGAGAACGACACCGCAACGCCAGCGCCCCGGCGGCCCCGCCGCGCCGTCGCGGCGCACAGCCGTCGACCGGCGCCCCCGAATCCATCGCGCACCGAACCACCCCCCCCGGCGACGAGTACGCACCGGTCCGCGAATTAGGTCGGCAAGGCTCCTGCGGTCGGCGCGGTTTCGCGGCCATGTCGCCGTTGTACTGGTTGTATGCATCGTTGGCGGCCATCGCCGACATTGGCACGCGGGCGCGCGAGTGGCTTCGGGCCGGCCAATCTGCTACAGCGCGAGCGCCACCTCTTTGTATCCGGAGCTTGTGATGATCCCGCGCTACACCCGACCGGAAATGGCGACCATCTGGGACCCCCAGACCCGTTTCCGCATCTGGTTCGAGATCGAAGCCCATGCCGCCGACGCCATGGCCGACCTCGGGTACATTCCCAAAGAGGCCGCCGTCGCCATCTGGGCCAAGGGCAAGAACGCCACCTTCGATGTCGCGCGCGTCGACGCGATCGAGCGCGAGGTGAAGCACGACGTCATCGCGTTCCTCACCCACCTGGCCGAGATCGTCGGCCCGGAGGCGCGGTTCGTCCATTCCGGCATGACCTCGTCCGACGTGCTCGACACCTGCCTGAACGTGCAGCTGGCGCGCGCCGCCGACCTGCTGATCGCCGACCTCGACAAGGTGCTGGCCGCCCTCGAGCGGCGGGCGCTCGAACACAAGATGACGCCGACCGTCGGGCGCTCGCACGGCATTCATGCCGAGCCGACCACGTTCGGGCTCAAGCTCGCCCAGGCCTATGCGGAGTTCGCCCGCGGCCGGGCGCGGCTGGTCGCCGCCCGCAAGGAAATCGCCACCTGCGCCATCTCGGGCGCGGTCGGAACCTTCGCGCAAGTCGACCCGCGGGTGGAGGAGCATGTCGCGAAAGCCATGGGGCTCGAGGTCGAGCCGGTGTCCAGCCAGGTGATCCCGCGCGACCGGCATGCGATGTATTTTGCGACCCTCGGCGTCGTCGCCTCCTCGATCGAGCGGCTGGCGACCGAAATACGCCACCTGCAGCGCACCGAGGTGCTCGAAGCCGAGGAGTACTTCTCCGCCGGGCAGAAGGGCTCGTCGGCGATGCCGCACAAGCGCAATCCGGTGCTGTCGGAAAACCTCACCGGATTGGCCCGCATGGTGCGCGCCTATGTGACGCCGGCCCTGGAGAACGTCGCGCTGTGGCACGAGCGCGACATCTCGCACTCCTCGGTGGAGCGCATGACCGGCCCCGACGCGACGGTCACGCTCGACTTCGCCCTCACCCGCCTCGCCGGACTGATCGACAAGCTGATCGTCTATCCGGACAACATGCGCAAGAACCTCGATCGCCTGGGCGGGCTGGTCCACTCGCAACGCATCCTGATCGCGCTGACCCGGAAAGGCGCGTCGCGCGAGGACGCCTACGCGTTCGTGCAACGCAACGCCATGCGGGTCTGGCGCGGCGAAGGCGACTTCCTCACCTTCCTGGCGGGCGACCCCGACGTCCGGCGGTACCTGAGCGAAGCCGAAATCGCCGCCAATTTC
>JAVBUK010000328.1:0-5495 GCA_031555345.1 Xanthobacteraceae bacterium
TAACTGGCGGCCACCCCAACCCTATCACCCCGCGGGGCGGGGGCCCACCCTCACCGGCGCCCCCCGCCGCGATGGCAAGCCCGATGGAGAAGCCCATGAACCGCGGACGCGGCATCCCGCCTGGACCGGAAACACCGGACCGTGCTCCCCCGCCCGGGGCCGACCGCCGGCGTTTCCTCGGCGCGATGCTGGGGCTGGCGGCGATCGACCTGGTCGGCTCGCCCGCATCGGCGCAAACCTATCCGGAACGGAACATCACCTTGGTGGTGCCGTTTCCGCCCGGCGGTTCGCCCGACATCCTGGGCCGGCTGCTCGGCCGCAAACTCGAGGACGTGCTGCGCAAGCCGATCGTCATCGAAAACCGGGGCGGGGCCGGCGGAACGATCGCGGCCGAAGCGGTGTCGCGCGCGGCCCCGGACGGCTACACCCTGCTGATGGGACATATCGGCACGCTGGCGGCGGCCGTCGGGATCTATCCGCAGCTCAAGTACGATCCGGTCCGCAGCTTCCAACCGGTCAGCATGGTGGCGCGGGTCAACAATCTCCTGGTCGTCAATCCGGCGTTGCCGATCCGCAGCGTTCAGGACCTGATCGACCACGCCCGCAGGAATCCGGGAAAGCTCAATTACGGGTCGGGCGGCAACGGCAGTGCGGCGCACATCGCGATGGCGGCGTTCGCCGACGCCGCCAAGATCGAGCTCATGCACGTGCCCTATCGCGGCACCAATCCGTCGGTGACCGACGTCATCGCCGGCCACATCCAGTTGACGCTGACGGGCGCGACGGCGGTGCTGCAACATGTGCGCACCGGTGCGCTGCGCGCGCTCGGCGTGGCCGGCCCGGAACGGCTCGCGTCGGCGCCCGACATTCCGACGATCGCCGAGACCCTGCCCGGGTTCGAGGCGTCGCAATGGTACGGCGTCGTGGCGCCGGCCGGCACGCCGGCCGCGGTCGTGCAGACGCTCAACGCCGAGATCCGCCGCGCCAAGGCCGCGCCGGACGCCGTGGAGGCGCTGACGCGCGACGGCGCCCAGGCCTGGGTGACGTCGCCGGACGAATTTCGCGACTTCATCGTGCGGGAGATCGCACGCTGGAGCGACCTCATCCGCCGCGCCAACATTCGCGCCGAGTGATCCGAATGCCAGGAACCCGGGAAGCCAGAACGCCGGGAAGGAAGCAGACAGGGGCGGACTGACCTGCCCGACGCGGATCACCGGAACCGCCTCCGCGGCGGGTCTATCCGCGGCTCGCCGCCCGGCTCGGCGCCTGAGCCGCCCGAAACCGAGGACTGCATCACCGTGTCCGAACCAGTGAAGCTCTTCACTCTTCTGGCCGACTACCCCAACACGCTGGCGCTCAAGCGCGGCGAAGTCGCCTCCGACCTCGTCGCGCTCGACTTCGCCGACATCAAGGTCGCCAACACCGGATTCAAGCCGCTGGTGCGCGAGGCCAGGTTCGACCTGTCCGAGCTCGCGATCGTCACCTATCTGCAGGCCCGGGCCTACGGCAAGCCGTACGTCCTGCTGCCGGTACCGGTGATGGCCCGCGGTCAGCACCACACCATCGCGTACAATCCCGAACGCGGGCCGCTCGCGCCCGCCGATCTCGCCGGCAAACGGGTCGGCGTGCGCGCCTACAGCGTCACCACCGGCGTGTGGCTGCGCGGCATGCTGGAGGAACAATACGGCGTCCACGTCGACGGGGTGCATTGGATCACGTTCGAGGATCCGCATGTCGCCGAATACATCGACCCGCCGACGATCGAGCGCGCGGCACCCGGCAAGACCATGGCGCAGATGCTGCTCGACGGCGAGCTCGACGCCGCCATCGTCGGCGACAAGCTGCCCGATCCGCGGCTCGCCCATCTCATCCCCGACCACGCCGCGGCGGCGGCGGCCTGGGCCGCGCGACACGGCGCCCCGGTCAACCACCTGCTGGTGATCCGCAGCGAATTGTCGCAACGCCGGCCGGACGTCGTGCGCGAGGTGTTCCGGATGTTCAAGGAGAGCCGCGACGTCGCGGTGCGGGCCGGCGACAAGGCCGCCGCCCAGCTCCAGTTCGGGTTGGAGCCGAATCGCCGCTCGCTCCAGGCGATCATCGACATCGCGGCGCGGGGAAAACTCATTCCGCACCCCTACCCCGCCGACGAACTGTTCGACGACGTCACCCGTGGGCTCGCCTGAGCCGGCCGGTGACACCAAAACCGGCGATCCGAACGACGGATCAGCCGGTCTTCGCGCAAGGGGCTCCCGGAGGCCGCCTCATCACGGCCTCCGGCGGGATCATCCGGATCAAGGCGAGAGCTCCTCCAGCACGCGGCCCTTGGTCTCGATGGCGAACAAGATGGTGACCACGCCGCCGACCACCGCGATGGCGGCGAAAGTGGCGAACACGTACTGGATGCCGTAGTCGGCCATCAGGAAGCCGACGATCATCGGCCCGATCGACGAACCGGCCCGCAGCCACGCGCTGCCGAAGCCGGTGCCGATGGCCCGCAGCCGGGTCGGATAGAGCTCGGCCGAGTAGAGGTAGAGCGAAAACGCGATCGTCTGCAGGATGGCGTAGACGCAGGTCGCCAGTACCAGCACTTCGACCGCCGAGGTGGCGCCGAGCCAGGCCAGCAGCAGCAGCGGCAGCGCGGCAAGCAGGAAGGCGGCGGAGTACCACGGCTTGCGGCCGACCTTGTCGATCAGCAGCGCGCAGGCGATCGAGGCGACCACGCCGCACGCCGACGTCGTCCAGCCGTAGGCAAGCGAGGTCTGCAGCGGCAGCTTGAACACCTGCCGGTACAACGTCGGCAGCCAAGTGATCATGCCGTTGTTGACCAGGTAGGCGCACAGCCACAGCCACCAGATCATCATGGTGCGCTTGAGATAGATGCCCTTGAACAGCTCGCGCCAGTCGGACTGGGCGGTGGCGCGCGGGTCGACCGGCCGCAGCACCGGCTCGGGCAGCGCGAAGCCGCGCTTGGTGAGGTCGTCTTCGAGGCTCTTGACCACCGAATCGGCTTCCGCGTAGCGGCCCTTGGAAGCGAGCCAGCGCGGCGATTCCGGCATGAACCAGCGCAGCGGGATGGTCAGGATGGAGGGGATCAGACCGACCACGAACATCGCCCGCCAGCCGTAGATCGGCACCAGGAAGTAGCCGACCATGCCGGCGAACATCAGTCCGACCGGGAAGATCACCTCGTAGAGCAGAAAGAAGCGGCCGCGCTTCTTGGCGCCGATGAACTCGTTGATGTAGGCGGAGGCGACCGGAACTTCGGCGCCGGTGCCGATGCCCTGGAAGAAGCGGAACACCATCATCGAGAGCCCGCTCCAGGCGAGCAGGCAGCCGATGTCCATCGCCACGAACAGCACGATGGTGCACAGCAGCACGTTCAGCCGGCCGACCCGTTCGGCGAGCCAGCCGAAGCACAGGGCGCCGACCAGCTGGCCGACATAGCCCGCCGAAATGATCATGCCGACCTGGCCCGGCGTCAGCTTCCACTCGCTGACCAGTTGCGGCATGGCGAAGGCGATCGCCAGCACCGTGTAGGCGTCGAAGAAGGTGGCGATGCCGACGATGACGCGGATCATCATCAGCCGGCGCGACACCGGAAGACGTTCGATCCGGGCCACCAGCATCTGCATCGCTTCCGCCGAGGCGGGCGATGCTGCAGCGGAAACGGCCTGTGCAGTCATGAAAAACCCCTGTTGTCGCGACACCGGCTCGCCGGAAGTACGAGGATCCCACGAGCTGCCAGTCGCCGGACGGCGGCTTCGGCCGCCCTGTCATCGTCGCAGTGGCGGGTGAACGGCCGCCGCTGCCCCCGGCGGCGGCCGATCGTCATCGTCAGCCTTTGACCTTGGCCTTGCCGAGACCGGCCTCGCGTAGCGCGTTGGCGATCTCGACGTCGGCGCCGGCCGGCAGTGGCAGCAGCGGCGAGCGGACCGTGGCGTGTTCGAGAATGCCGCGATCGACCAACGCGTGCTTGAGTGCCACCGTGCCTTCCATGTGCGAACCGCGGTGATAGACGTGCTTGGTCAGCGACAGCAGGCGGTCGTGGATGGCGCGCGCCTTGGGGTAGTCCCTGGCCTTTCCGGCGGCGATCAGGTCGATCAGCGGCTCCGGCGCGATGCAGCCGTAACCGACCAGCGCGCCGTCGACCTCGAACATGGTGTGCAGCAGATACTCGTCATGGCAGGTGAGGATCTGCAGGTCGGGCTGCTGGCGGCGTACCACCGGGATCTCGGTATCCCAGCGACGCATGTTGCGCACGCCGTTCTTCATGGCGAACACGCCCGGCTGCGCGGCGATCTCGAGCTGGGTGTCGAGATTGTAGGTGGCCTTGGTGACGTCCGGATACTGGAACAGGATCAGCGGCAGGCCGCTTTCTTCGTACACCGCCCGGTAGCGGTCCTGCGGCGCACCCTTCTGGTAGCCGAAGCGCAGCCAGCCGTGCGAGGGATACAGCAGCCCGGCCTTGGCGCCCGCCTTGACGGCGCTCTTGGCTTCCGCGGCCGCCACCTTGGTGCCTTCCCGGGTGATGCCGGCGATGATCGGAATTCGGCCGTCGACCGCCTTGTTGAAGCTTTCGATCACCGCCAGTTGCTCGTCGGCCGACAGGAACGTCCCCTCGCCGGCATGGCCGAGGACGACCAGACCCTTGACGTCCTTGAAACTGCCGAGCCACGCGCCCAGCCGCAGGATGGCGGCATGGTCGACGTCGCCGTCGCGGGTGAACGGGGTCACGGGCGCGGGAACGAGGCCGCGGAGATCGATTTTGTTCTTGGTCGACATTGAGTTCTCCTGTTGGAACGGACGTCAATCAGTCGGTGGGCAGGCGTCGAATTCTCCGGCGGGCCTGGCGGCGCGACGGCAAGTCAGCGGTTCATGTTGCCGCTCGCCGCCTGGATGCGAGCAATGTCGCGCGCGGCCGCCAGCATGGACGGAAGCGCGCGCTCCTTCAGGTCCTGGTCGGAGCATTGGACCATGGGAGCGACCACGCTGACGGCACCGGTGGCGAAGCCGTCGTCGCCGAGCACCGGAACGGCCAGCAGCCGCAGGTCGGGCGTGATGACGGATCGTCCGAAGTGGCAGCCGTCGGCGCGGATCTCCGCCAGCATGACATCGAGTTCGGCGCGCGTGGGCACCGGCGCGGCGGGCATCGGGTGAAGCGGCGGCGTCGCCAATGCGCGTTCGAGACGATCTGGCGGCAGGAAGGCGAGAATGGCGCGGCCGATCACCGTCACCGGCGCGTGCAGCGTGGTGCCGATACGGATGTCGACGCCCAGCCGCATGACGCCGGCGCGCACCCGTTCGATGTACAGCATGTCGCCGCCCTCGAGGACGGCGAAGCTCACCGCCTCGCCCACCTGGTCGACCACCGCCTGCAGCAACGGTTTCACCAGCCTGCGGACGTCCTGGTGGGAGATGGCGTTGAAACCGAGGTCGAGGACCTTGAGGCTCAGACGGAAGCGGCGGGTGCCGGCGATGCGCAGCACATAGCCGGC
>JAVBUK010000133.1:0-3255 GCA_031555345.1 Xanthobacteraceae bacterium
CCCCTCGGCGGCGGCGAGAATCGAAAAGGTCCGGTCGGCGGACTCCTTGGCGGGAGGGCTCATGGCGCTGCCGGCGATGATGCCTCGGATCTCCGCCAGGGTCCGATGCGCATGCTCGTGCGGCGTCGTCACCTCGCAGCCCCACCCGGCGACGTCGTCGACCGACCGCGGCCGCAACGCGACCGCGCCGCGCGGAATCGGCAGATCGAGGCCATCCACGAAATCCGCGAAGCTCGCCTCGTCCAGGCCCGCCAGCCGCGCCAGCCCGGCAACCAGGATGTCGCCCGAAACACCGGTGTTGGGTCGAAGGACGACGACGTCATTCATGCCCGACGTCCTTCGGATGCGGCCCGATCGCGCCTTCCGCCAGGCGCTGGACGGCGCGCCGTTCCCCGAGGCTGTCACACCGGTCGAGGCTGACGCTCTCCGCCTTTGCGGTCGTCACGCCGTCCGGACGCAGCACGGTCTTCACCGCCAGAATGTGGTTTCCGACCCGTCCGGCGTCGATGTTTCGCGCCAGGACGGCGCGCCGCTCGCGCCGCCAGCGCAGCCCGATCGTGCTGGTCCTGACAAAGCACTGGTCCCGTATCTGGTCGAACGCCTCGGGCCGCACCAGCAACCGGAATTCGGTCGCCGGCCGCTGCTTCTTGCCCATCCGCGTGCCGAGCGAGAGATCGAGCACGCCGGACAGCGCGCGCAACTGCTCGCTGGCGTTGCCGACTTCCTCGCCGGTCATGTCGTCGACGTCGAACGTCAACACGACGACCTCGTCGTCGGGGCGCTGCGGAACGAGCTGAAGGGCGTGCAGGACGATCGTTTCGTCGCCGTGGTGATCGATGCCGGTGCCGGCCGAAACCAGCACGCCCTCGGCGGAGCGATCGACCCCGACCGCGCCGAGCTCCGACAGCAGGGCCAGCGCCATCGGCGACACGTAACCCCGCGCCCCGGCGACGAAGCGAAATCCCCGTGCGAGTTCCAGCGCCGCCGGGCAAAGCGATGCTTCGAGCGGCAACGGAGAGGCGGTGATCCTGAAACGGCGACAGACCGTGAGGATCGCAGCCGCCACGATCAGGCCCGCATTGTCGGCCCGCACGTCCCCGCCGGTCGCCGCGGCCCCCGGGGCTTGATCGGCACTCGAAGCCGCGGCGGCGATCCGGTGCAGCAGCCGCGCCACCGACGCCTTCGTTTCCGGACCGAGCGCGAGGCTCTCCAGCGCGGCCGCGAGGCCGTGGCTCGAGACCCCGGAAACCGGCGGGGACGGCGGTTCGACGTCGATCCGGAGCGCGACCCGGCCGCCCGCCCGGGCCGGAACGAACACGCTGGCCTTGTCGTGCACACAAGGGGCGATTTCGCGTTCGATCCGCTGCCGGAACTCCGGGTTGACGGCGGCGAGCGCCGACGCGATGGCTGGTGCGGAAGCACCGCGCGACACATCCAGGTGAAGCCAGCCATCGTCCGGTGTGGTCATCACAACCTCCAACCCATCATCCCGACCTCGGCTCGCGGCCGCAAGGTCGCACATGCGTTCGGCGAAATCGCCCCGCGCCGTCCGGCGTGATCGGACGCGCGGCGGGAAACAACCCCGCCGACCGCTGCCCGGATCGGCCTCGACCAGCCCCCATCACCGGCCTGGTCTCGGCCCCGGCCGGCGCGATCATCCACCGATCACAAGGCAATCACGTGGGAAGTACCGGAACCGAACAACCGGCTGACTTCGGACTCCGCGCCGACATCGTCCGCAAGGACGCGAGGGACCTCCGGCGCGACCAAACCGAGGCAGCCGTCGCCCGAAGCAGCACGGTCCCGCAACGTACCGATGCGGGACCGTCTACCTTTCAGCCGCGCCGGCACCAAGCCGTGGTCACGCCCCGCTGCCCTGTCCGCCCTCGCCACCGACGGGATGCCAGCCGGTGCTCGGCTGAGCCGGAGCGGCAACCGACACGGTCGGGTGCGGAGCGGCCGGCGGGACGGCCGGCTTGGGAGCCGCCTGAACCGCGACCGGCACCGCCGGACGCGCGGGGGCCGCGACAGCGGGGGCCGGGGCAGGCTTCGGGGCGACCACCGGAGCGACCCTGGCGGCCGGAGCCGGTTTCGCCGCGGCGGGTTTCCTGCTCGCCGCCTTGCGGGGCGGCACCTTTCCGGCCGCGGCCTTTTGCGGCGCGGTTCTCTTCGGCGCGGTCTTCTTCGCCGTCGCTTTCTTCGTCGCGACCTTCTTCGCACGTGTCTTCTTCGCAGGCGCCCGGGTGGCCTTCTTGGCCGGCCGCTTCTTGGCGACCGTGCTCCTCACCTTCTTCTTCGGCGTCTTTTTCGTCGGCGTCTTCTTCGGCGTCTTTTTGGTTTTCGTCTTTTTGGCCGCCTTCGCCGCCTTCGCTTTGGTCTTCGTTTTCGCCTTCGACTTCTTTGCCATGATCGTCCTCCCGATCCATTTGGCTGCCCGTCGATAACGCCCCGCCATCAAGATGGATGCACGACCAGAACGCGGAGCGATCGAACCGTCAATCTACTGCCGCCGCTGCTGACGCAGTTTCGGCACGCGCAACCTGCATCATCGCTCCCGGCACCGGACCTCCGCTCGCCCAGTCGATCAATTCGATCGGATGAACCACCGGAAGGTCCGTCCCCGCCGCGATCTGCATGATGCAGCCGATGTTGGCGGCTGCGATCACGTCGGGAGCGACCATCTCGATATTCGCGATCTTGCGATCGCGAAGTCGTCGGGCCAGCTCCGGCTGCAGCATGTTGTAGGTCCCAGCCGATCCGCAGCAGAGATGACCTTCAGGCACATCTTTGACTACGAATCCGAACTTGCAAAGCAATTCCTTCGGTTCGCGCGTGATCTTCTGTCCATGCTGCAACGAACACGCCGCGTGATAGGCGACGGTCTTCGGTGGCGCCCGACCGGCCGCCGGCACATCGTCGAGCCCATATATGAACTCGTTGATATCTTTGCACTTTTCAGAAACGCGCGCGGCCTTGTCGGCGTAGAGCGGATCCTGTCTCAGCATGCAGGCGTAGTCTTTGATCGTGGTCCCGCAGCCTGCCGCAGTGGATAGAATCGCGTCGAGCCCTTCGCCTTCGATCTCGCGCATCCACGAATCGATGTTCCGGCGCGCCGCGACCAGCGCTTCCTGCGTGCGACCGAGATGGTGGGCGAGCGAACCACAACAGCCCTCGCCGTCCGCCGAAACGACCTCGATGCCGGCCCTGGTGAGGACGCGGATCGCCGCTTGATTGATCTCCGGCGCCAACGCCGGC
>JAVBUK010000343.1:0-6285 GCA_031555345.1 Xanthobacteraceae bacterium
ATTACCTGGGAAGAAGCCATTGACATTGTTGCCGGCGAAATTAAAAGATTAACCGATGCTTACGGCGGTTCTTCCATCACCGGTCTTACTTCGTCGCACCATAACTGGGGTATTGTTGGTTACAAAATGGGTCCGTTTACCCGTTTTATGGGTATGTTGAACTACACCCCCATTATGGATAACCCCGACAGCTGGGAAGGCTGGCATTGGGGCGCTACCCATACCTACGGTTTCTTCTGGCGCTTGGGTATGCCGCCGCAGTTCGACCTTTTGGAAGATGCTTTAAAGCACACCGAAATGATCGTTTTCTGGTCTAACGACCCCGATACCACCCGCGGTACTTATACTGGCCAAGAATCAAGTATTTGGCGTATTTGGCTTAAAGAAAAAGGTATTAAAACTGTATTTATCGACCCCTTCTACAACTATACCAACGCCGTGATGGACGGCACGTGGCTGGCGCCGCGTCCGGGCTCCGACACCGCGCTGGCGATGGCGATCGCCTATACGTGGATCACCGAGGGCACGTACGACAAGGAATACGTCGCCGACAAGAGCATCGGCTTCGACGAGTTCAAGGACTACATCCTCGGCAAGTCGGACAATGGCTTCGCCAAGACGCCGGAATGGGCCGAAAAGGAATCCGGCATCCCGGCGCGCAAGATCAAGGCCTTGGCGCGCGAGTGGGTCGCCAAGCGCACCTGTCTGTCGAGCGGCTGCCGCGGCGGCCAGGGCAGCGCCTGCCGCACCGCCTTTGGCACCGAGTGGGCCCGCATGATGGTCCTGCTGCAGGCCATGCAAGGTCTGGGCAAGCCGGGCCGGTCGATCTGGGGCACCACCATGGGCGCTCCGGCGGACTGCAACACCTGGTTCCCGGGTTACGCCGAACCGCGCGGCCAGATGGGCCGGGCGCCGGTCGCCAAGCGGCAGCTCTGCCTGGAGGAGAAACCCAAGCAGCGCCTGTTCCGCCTGTCGTTCCCCGATGCCGTCCTGACCGGCAAGGAGGATTTCTGGGGCGACGGCTTCTGCGGCCAGAGCCTGGAGCAGCAGTTCGTCCACAACACCTACCCGCAGCCCGGTCAGCCGACCGTCAAGATGTTCTACCGCTACGGCGGGTCGTTCATGGGTACGATGTCGGACACCAACAAGTGGGTCCAGATGTACCAGAGCGACAAGCTTGAGTTCGTCGTCAACCAGGACTGCTGGTTCGGCGGCGAGGCCAAGTTCGCCGACATCATCCTGCCGGCGTGCACCAACCTCGAACGCAACGACATCGGCGAATGGGCGGCGTGCGGCGGCTACACCACCAACGCTCACATCGGCTGCAACTGGCGCATCCTGGTACGCGAGCAGAAGTGCATCGAACCACTCGGTGAATCGAAGTCCGACTACGAGATCCTGACGCTCATCGCCGATCGTCTGGGCAAGAAGGACCTCTACACCGAAGGCAACACCGAGGACGACTGGGCACGCAAGTTCTATGAATCCTCGGACATCGCCAAGGTGCTCAGCTGGGAAGACTTCAACAAGAAGGGCTACCACCTGACCCCGGTGCCGGACAACTACAAGTCGACGCCGGCGATGCGCTGGTGGGCGGAAGGCCGCGAATGCGACACGCCCGACTCGAACAATCCCAAGCGCGGGACCGAGAAAGCCAAGGAACTCGGCACCTACTCGGGCAAGATCGAGTTCGCCAGTGAAAGCCTCAAGAAGAACACGCCGGATGATTGGGAGCGGCCGGTCGTGCCGCACTGGATCCCGTCGTGGGAAGGCTACGGCAGCGAGCCGCACAAGAAGTTCCCGCTGCAGATCATCATGCCGCACCCGCGGTTCTCGTTCCACACCCACTACGACAATCACGCGTCGTGGCTGAACGAGATCGAAGGGCACCGCGTGATGAAGGACGGCTACGCGTGGTGGCCGCTGAAGATCAACCCGGCCGACGCCCGCCCGCGCAACATCAAGGGCGGTGACATCGTCGAGGTGTTCAACGACCGCGGTTCGGTCCTGTGCATCGCCGACGTCACCGAACGCGTTCCTTCGGGCGTGATCCACAGCTACGGCTGCTCGGCCAAGTACGATCCGCTGATCCCCGGCAAGCCGGGATCGACCGACAAGGCCGGTTGCGTCAACCTTCTGACTTCATCGAAACTCGTTTCGAAGCGCGCCTCGGGCATGACTCCCAACTCGTGCGTTTGCGAAGTGAGAAAGTGGGAGGAATAAGCCAATGAGGTATTCAATCGCCATCGACGTCGAGCGGTGCACGGGGTGCTTCTCGTGCTTCCTGGCGTGCAAGGACGAGTATGCCGGCAACGACTACCCGCCCTACACCATCGCCCAGCCGGAGGCGGGCCATAAGTGGCTCCGCATCAAGGAGATCGAGCACGGCTCCGGCAGCAAGGTGAAGGTCGACTACATTCCGATCATGTGCCAGCAGTGCGAGAATCCGTCGTGCATTTCGCCGACCGATGACGGCGCCGTCTATCGCCGGCCCGACGGGATCGTGGTGATCGACCCGGTCAAGGCCGAGGGCCGCAAGGACCTCGTCAGCTCCTGTCCGTACGGGGCGATCTTCTGGAACGAAGAAAGCAACGTGGCGCAGAAGTGCACGCTCTGCGTCCACATGCTGGAGAACGGCGAGAAGACGACCCGTTGCGTCGAATGCTGCCCGACCCAGGCCATGGTGTTCGGCGACCTGGACGACCCCAAGAGCGAGATTTCCAAGCTCGTGGCCGCCAAGGGTGCCGAGACCTTCAAGCCCGAGTTCGGCACCAAGCCGGCGATCAAGTACTTCAGCCTGCCGAAGCCGTTCATCGCCGGCGAGATCCTGCTCGCGGGCAAGACGGACGAGTGCGCCCGCGGCGTCAAGGTGACCTTGAAGTCGGCACAGGGCAAGCCGGTCGCGACCACGACCGACATGTTCGGCGACTTCGAGTTCAAGGGACTCGAGCGCAACGTCGACTACACGGTCGAGGCGCAGTGCGACGGGTATGTTCCCGCCACGCTCACCGTCCGTACGGTCTCAAGCCTGAACGTCGGCGAGATCGTGCTGCAGAAGCGCTGACGCCCATTGGCGCCGGCACCGGAGCGGGATGGTTTCCACCCCGCTCCGGCCGTTCCGATGGCCAGGCCCGTTACCATCTGAACCCGCCCCGCACCACCTGCGGGGCGGATTTTGTTTGTGGACCCGAGTGCCGCATCGACGACTTCGTCCGCATCCAAGGCCCACGCCAACGACGGGATCCGTGCGGTATCAGGTGCATGGAACAGCATTTGGCGCTACAGTCGTCGCCGGATCCGCTCGGCCCCGACGACGGCAATGACAACCAGAACCCAAGGACGGACTGGGCCCGCAGCCCCCTGCCCCGCGCCACAGGAAGGCGCGTGGAACCCGGGGCTCGAGTCCGAGCTGCCACGAGCGCTGCTGCCGCTCGCGACGGTGTTCCGGCCGGAAAACGTCCGGACGAGTCTCGCCACCGCGCACGAGCTGGCGGACTATTGCGGTCTTCCCGCCCATGAACTGGTGGCCTTCCGGCCCGAGCGCCTGATCGTTCACGAGCTCCTGATCCGCGTCACCGCCCGCATCGCGGTTCCCGACGGCCTCGATTACGAGGACCTGGGCCGCAACTTCCGCACCATCGCGTCGACCATCCTCGAACGCCACATCGTCCCGCAGCAAGCCGTGTTGTTGCAGGACTTTTGGCGGATGCGGCGGGCGGCCGCCGAGGTGATCGCCCGCGAGGTCGCCGCCTTGGTTCCGTCCCCCACCCCCGGCGCCGTCCCGGCCGGATGGCGGCGGTTCATCCCGGCGCCCAGGCCGCCGAGCCCGCCCCCCGAACCGCCCGACGCCCGCGCAAGGCGGATCGTTGCGGCCTGGTCGGCGGGGGCCGCGACCACGGGAACCGCAATGGAGCGAGCCTGTTTTCGGGCCTTGAGCCGGGTCGCGACCGCGATCACCAGCCGCCGCGGCCGGCTGTTCGGCGACCGCGACCCGATCGCGGAGCTGGCGTTGACACTGGTGTGCAACGACTACGGCAGCGAGGTGGTCGGCAACGCGATCGCACCGGTGTTCGACCAGGCGGTGATCGACGAGGGATTCCGCCTGCTGGGCCTGCACGCCCGGCCGGTGGTCATGAACGTGAAGGGCGCGTCCGCCGCCGGCAAGAGCAGCATGCGGCCGTTTCAGCGCCTCCTGGCCGGGAAGATCGGCCTGCCGTGGGACGATTTCGCCCTGATCAGCCCCGACATCTGGCGAAAATTCCTGCTCGACTACGGCTCGCTCGGCCCCGCCTACAAGTATGCCGGCATGCTGACCGGCCACGAGCTCGAAATCGTCGACAAGAAGCTCGATCGCCACATGGCGCATCGTGCCGAACGGGGCGAAAAATCCCATCTCCTGATCGACCGCTTCCGCTTCGACAGTTTCGTGCCGCCCTCGGATCGCGGCCGGGCCGTCAACCTGCTGACCCGGTTCGGCGACCTCGTCTACATGTTCTTCATGATCACGCCACCCGAGATGACGGTCGCGCGCGCCTGGACCCGCGGGCTCAAGGTCGGTCGCTACAAGGCCGTGGAGGACCTCCTCGCCCATAATGTCGAAGCTTTTGCCGGAATGCCCGAGCTGTTCTTCACCTGGGCGCTCGATCCGTGCCGGCGCGTGCATTACGAGTTCCTCGACAACAGCGGATCCGAGGGCCGGCCACCGCGCACGGCCGCGTTCGGGTGGAACGGCGAAATGACGATCCTCGACCTCCGCTGCATGCTGGACATCGACCGCTTCCGGAAGATCAACATCCACGCGCGGCACGCAGACGAGGTGCATGCCGGTCACGACGGCGCGCCGGCCCGCAATGTCGCCTTCCTCGAACGATGCGCCCGCCTGATTCCGGTCGTTCATCTCGCCGACCAGGAGACCGGCCGGGCCTACGCCCGTCTGGAGCGCGGCCGATGGACCTGGCGCGACCCGGCACCCTTCGCCCGCGCACTCGACGATCCCGAGGTCGGACCCGGCCTGCGCGCGCTCGCCTCCGAGCTTGACGCTTGCGCCGCCGGGCCGGCGCCGGCGCACCGCGATCCCGACCTCGAAAAACTGCACACGCTCGGCGCCTGGGCCGAGGAGGCTCGGCCGCGCGACGGCGTGCCGGAGTGACCCCGACCGGCGGCGGCGTTCGAGCTTCGAGATCGAGCCGGCGCGTCGGGCTGGCCGAAACCCGACCGATCCGGGGAGCGAACCGGACGGAATTCGCAAGCTTCCTACCGCTTCGCCTTGTCCATCACGACCTCCCGCCCGATCAGCCGACCGAGCTGGCGCAGGCGGTTGAACACCCGTTCGCCGTCGAGCGCGGCGCAGCGCCCGGTCAGGGTGAGGCGGAGCTTGCCGCGGTCGACCCGCAGCGGCGTTCGCGGCAGCACCCCCGGCATGGCGGCCGACAGGAGGTAGGCGACGCGCATCGCCGCGCCCAGCACCCGCGCGCGGTCGATCAGCCGGGCGCTCAGGAGCTCGCGCGCGTGCGGCACGAGATCGTCGCGATCGAACCCGACATATCGCAGGAACACCGCCAGCGACAGATAGGCGCGGCCGGGGTGGTCGACCGCCACGAAGGCGGCGTTCGAAATGACGTTGAGCGACTGTTCGCCGCGATAGTCCGGATGCGCCCGCCAGCCGATGTCGCCGAGCAGGCAAGCGGCGTGGCGCAACCGCTTTTCGTCCGCGGTCTCGTCGATCCCGCTCGACGCCATGAAGCGGTCGGTCCACTCGACCAGATCTTCGCCGTGGCGCGGGGCGCGGGCGCGCAGAATGTTGAGCTCCTCGGCCGCGACCATCAGGCCGTCGCGGCGGCGCTCCTTTTCGGACAGCAGCGAATGGAGCAGCCCCTCCCTGACGCCGAGGGCCGAGACCACGACCGTCCGGGGCTTGACCTTTCGGATGATGTGCTCAAGCACCAGCGCCGCGTAAGGCAGCAGGTCGCGGCGTGGCGCCGATACGACGTCGATCCGTGACAGGCTCTCCGGATCGACCCGCCGCACCAGGCGGGCGAACTCCAGCGCGTCCCGCGCCGGCACCGTGTAGCCGTGCATGACGTGCAACGGATAGCCGGTCTGAAACATGTGCAGGCGCATCAGCGCGCGCCAGGTGCCGCCGACCGCGTAGAAGGCGCGGCCGGCGCCCGCCTTCATCGCCGGATACTGACGCAAGGCGTCTGCGATGATCTTTTCCGCCTTCTTGATCGATCCCTGGGCCAAGTCCCGCAGGGCCAGGCCTCCGAGCGGCACCGTGACGCCGGG
>JAVBUK010000384.1:0-8340 GCA_031555345.1 Xanthobacteraceae bacterium
CGTTCGCGCCGGAACGGCCGGGTTGATCGGGATATCGTAGGCGTGCATCAGCGTCGCCACCTCGATCGGGTCGAGCCAGCTGCGGTCGTCGGCGATCACGCCGGCGACGACGCGGCGCGCGGTCTCGACGTCGGGCGCGAAATGCTCGGGCAGGCTGGGCGGAGTCTCCATCAGCGACTTCTGCACCTCGCCGTAGCGGACCAGGTGCATGAATCCGCGCACCGCCTCGCCCTCGGTCTCGAAATGCGGCACGCCGGCCTTGCCGAACAGGTCGTTGACCGCTTCGTTGCTGCCGAGCCACGCCGCCAGGACCGGCTTCGGCCGCATCACTCTGCCGCGTTGCCGGCCGACGATACCCGCGACCGTGGTGGCGATCTCGACGGTGTCCGCAAGCCCGGTCTGCACATGCACGACCGCGACCGCGTCGATTCCGGGATCGGCCAGCAGCGCGGTGAGCTCGTCGCCGTACCGTTTGGCGTCGGCGTCGCCGCCGATGTCGACCGGATTGGCCTTGGACCAGGTCGGCGGCAGGGCGGCGTCGAGGGCCTCGAGCGTCTTCGGCGAGAGTTCGGCGAGCGTGCCGCCGTAATCGATCAACCGGTCGGTGGTCAGGACGCCGACGCCACCGCCATTGGTGAGGATCGCCAGGCGTTTCCCGGCCGTGGTCCTGACCCGGCCCAGGGTCTCGGCGGCGTCGAACATTTCGTCGAGGTCGGCGACCCGCAGCAGGCCGGCACGTTGGAATGCGGCGTCATAGACGGCGTCCGAGCCGGCGAGCGAGCCGGTGTGGGTCGCGGCCGCCTTGGCGCTCTGGGCGTAGCGGCCCGTCTTGATGACCACCACCGGTTTGGTGCGGGCTGCGGCCCGTGCCGCCGACATGAACTTGCGGGCGTCCTTGACCGATTCGATGTACAGAAGGATCAGGCGGGTCTTGTGGTCGAGCGCGAAATAGTCGAGCAGGTCGCCGAAATCGACGTCGAGCTGGTCGCCGACCGACGCGATGGCGGAAAACCCGACCGAGCGGCGTTTGGCCCACTCGAGCATGCCGGCGGCGATGGCGCCGGATTGGGAAACGATCGCCAGGTCTCCTCCGCCCACCATCCCGGACGCGAAGGTGGCGTTGAATCGGCCGTGCGGGTTGAGGACGCCGAAACTGTTCGGCCCGATCAGACGCAGCCCACCGGTCCGCGCCACCTGTCCGAGCGCCTCCTCCATCGAGCCGGGGCCGCTGCCGAGCCCCGCCGAGACGACGATCGCCGCCGGCACCTTGATGGCGACAGCGTCGGCGATCACGCCAGGGACCACGTCCGCGGGTGTGGCGACGACGACCACGTCCGGCACGTCCGGGAGATCGGCGATGGTGCCGACCGCGCGGAAACCTTCGATCTGCTCGCAGTCGGGATTGACGAGGTGGATCGGGCCGGAAAATCCGCCTTCCCGCAGGTTCTTGAGTACGACGCGCCCGACCGAGCCTTGCCGCGGGCTTCCTCCGACCACGGCGACCGAACGCGGTGCGAACAGCTTGTCGAGACGATAGGTCGACATCAGCGTCTCCGTGCGGCGGCGGCGATGCGGACGCCGGTCGCCGCATCTGGAGCCGGCGCTACCGCGCATGCTTCGATCTTACGCGAGACGTCGCCGGAACGGTATCCGAAAGCGCGAGATGCGGCGTCACGGCGCCGGGCACCGGCTGCGGCACACGGCGCTTCGTCAGTGGAAATTCCGGCCCTTCGGCATGACGGTGCGCACCTGCACGGCCGGCGCCAACTCGTGCATGAACGCGGGCTCCTCCTTTAGTAGGGTCGCGAGGGCGTCGGCGGAGCGGGGCGGCAGCCGTCCTTCGATCATCGGCCGCTTCACCTCGTCGCAGCGCGCCAGCGCCTCGACGTCCGCGCCGGCGGCCGACAGCCGTTGCAGCAGGGGGGAAAGGTCGTCGAGCCGTTGCGCCACGACGTGGATCACGCCCTGTTCGTTCTGCAGCCTGCCGGTGACGGCGACCAGGCGTGCGCCCAGCACGATCGGCCGGAACGTCTCGAACACCTGCGGCCACACGATGGTGTTGGCGATCGACGTCTCGTCCTCAAGGGTCATGAAAATGACGCCGTTGGCGCTGCCCGGGCGCTGGCGCACCAGCACCAGCCCGGCGACGGTGACGTGCCGGCCCGAGGGCAGGCCGGCGAGGCGATGGTTGGCCAGGATGCCGCGTGCATCGAGGTCGGTGCGCAGGAAAGAGACCGGGTGCGCCTTGAGCGACAGGCTGAGCCAGCGATAGTCCTCGACCGTGTGCTCGCCGAGGCCCATCGGCGGCAGATGGACGTCGGGCTCGAGCTCCGGGGTCGCGACCCGCGCGAACAACGGCAGGTCGTCCTTGTCGCCGGCGCGGCGCAGCGCCTTGACGGCCCACAGCGCCTGGCGGCGGTCGAGGCCGAGCGAGCGGAACGCGTCGGCGAGCGCCAGCCGCTCGAGCGCCGCCGGTGCGAGGCCGGTACGCAGCCACAGGTCGCGGATGGAATCGAAGCCGGCGCCGCGCGCCCGCGCGATCCGGTGGCCGTCGTCCTCGGAAAAACCCTTGATCTGGCGAAAACCGAGCCGCACCGCATGGGTGGCGCAGATGTCGTCGCGCATGTCGGCGTGGCGGGAATGCAGACGCGCGCCGGCGCGCGGGCCATCCTCCAGGGTGTTGTCCCAGTCCGAATGGTTGACGTCGATCGAGCGCACTTCGACGCCGTGCTCCTGGGCGTCGCGCACGATTTGCGCCGGAGCGTAAAAGCCCATCGGCTGGCTGTTCAGGAGCGCGGCGGCGAACACGTCGGGATAGCGGCATTTGATCCATGCCGAGGCGTAGACCAGGAGCGCGAAGCTCGCCGCATGGCTTTCCGGAAAGCCGTACTCGCCGAAACCCTCGATCTGGCGAAAGCAACGTTCGGCGAAGTCGCGCGGATAACCGCGCCTGGCCATGCCCTCGACCAGTTTGTCGCGGAAATACCGGATGGTGCCGGCCCGCCGGAAGGTCGCCATGGCGCGGCGCAACCGGTCGGCTTCGGACGGGGTGAAGCCGGCTGCCACGATGGCGATGCGCATCGCCTGCTCCTGGAACAGTGGAACGCCGAGCGTCTTGCCCAGCACCTGCTCGAGTTCGTCCGGCGAGCCGTGTGCAGGGGAGGGCGAGGGAAAGTGCGCCTGCTCCAGCCCCTGCCGTCGACGCAGGTATGGATGCACCATGTCGCCTTGGATCGGGCCGGGCCGCACGATCGCGACCTCGATGACCAGGTCGTAGAAATTCCGCGGCTTGAGCCGCGGCAGCATCGACATCTGCGCCCGGCTTTCGACCTGGAACACGCCGATCGAGTCGGCGCGGGAGAGCATGTCGTAGACGGGCTTTTCCTCCTTCGGGATATGGCAGAGGGTGAGGGGCGGCCTTCGGGGCGAGGTGTCCACCGCCGTGACGTCGTCGGCGCGAGGAAGCGCGGCCGCCAGCCTCACCTCGGATCCGTAATGCTGTTCCATCAGCTCCAGGCCGCGCCGCAGGCAGCTCAGCATGCCGAGCCCGAGCACGTCGACCTTGAGGATGTGCAGCGAGTCGAGATCGTCCTTGTCCCACTCGACGACGGTGCGGTCCTCCATCGCGGCGTTCTCGATCGGGATCACCTCGTCGAGCCGGCCGCGGGTGATGACGAAGCCGCCGACGTGCTGCGACAGATGGCGCGGAAAGCCGATCAGCTCGCGCGCCAGCCCGAGTGCCTTGGTCAGCAGCGGATCGTCCGGATCGTAGCCGGCGCGGCGGGCCTGGCGGTCCGACACGCCTTCGGACGACCAGCCCCACAGCGTGCCGGCGAGCGCACCGACCGCGTCGTCGGACAGACCGAACACCTTGCCGACCTCGCGGATGGCGCTGCGGGCGCGATAGCGGATCACAGTGGCGGCGAGCGAGGCGCGCTCGCGGCCGTAGCGGCGATAGATGTACTGGATCACTTCCTCGCGCCGCTCGTGTTCGAAATCGACGTCGATGTCGGGCGGCTCGCGCCGCTCCGCCGACACGAAACGCTCGAACAGAAGATCGCTGCGTTCGGGATCGACCTCGGTGACGCCGAGGCAGTAACAGACGGCGGAGTTGGCGGCCGATCCACGCCCTTGACACAGGATGTTCTGCGACCGGGCGTAGCGCACGATGTCGTGCACGGTGAGAAAATAAGGCGCGTAGCCGAGTTCACCGATCAGCGCGAGTTCGTGGTCGAGGGCGTGGCGCACTTTCGGCGGAACCCCTCGCGGATAGCGCCGGCGCGCGCCTTCTTCGGTAAAGGCGGCGAGCGCCGCCTGCGGGGTGGCGAAGCCCGCGCGGGTCTCGTCGGGATAGTCGTAGGCGAGCTGGTCGAGCGAAAAGCGGCAGCGATCGAGGAATGCCGTCGTCTCCTCGGCCGCCTGCGGCGCGGCGCGGAACAGGCGGCGCATCTCCTCGCCCGGCTTGAGGTGGCGCTCGGCGTTGGCCTCGAGCCTGCGGCCGGCGGCGCCGAGGGTCAGGTGTTCGCGGATGCACACCAGCACGTCCTGCAGCGCCCGTCGCTCGGGCGCGTGATAAAGCACGTCGCCGACGGCGATCGGCGGCACGCGCGCGGTCGCGGCGAGTGCGGTCCGGCGGGCGAGCCGGCGGGCGTCGTCACCGCGATAGAGAATTCGGGCCGCGAGCCAGACCGCGCGCGGCGCCGCTTCGCGCAGGCGGGCGAGCAGGGGGAGCAATTCCTCCTCGCGGTGCGCGGGTTCCTCCGCACCGGAGGGAGAGGAACCCGTCATCACGATCAGGTTCTGGCCTTCGATGTGCTGGAGAAGGTCTTCGACGAACAGTGTGCATCGGCCCTTTTCGGCGCGGCGCTTGCCGATGGAGAGCAGGCGGGTGAGCCGGCCCCAGGCGGGACGGTCGCACGGATAGGCCAGAATGTCCGGTGTGCCGTCGACGAAGACGAGACGCGCCCCGACCGCCAGCCTCACCCCGTGTTCCTTGGCGGCGTCGTGGGCGCGCACCACCCCGGCGACGCTGTTGCGATCGGCGACGCCGAGGCCGGCCAGTCCGAGTTCCTTGGCGCGAATGACCAGTTCCTCCGCATGCGAGGCGCCGCGCAGGAAGGAGAAGTTGGTGGTGACGGCGAGTTCGGCGTACGCAGACATGACGGGGCTTGTCGGTTATCGTGTATCCCGACCTTGGAAAACGGCAGCAGCATGACGACACACTATGTGGCCATCGTCGAAAAGGATCCCGACAGCGCTTTCGGCGTCTGGTTTCCGGATGTCGAAGGCTGCTTCTCGGCCGGCGACACCCTGGCGCAGGCGTCCGCGAATGCCGCGGCGACCTTGCGCCAGCATGCCGAGGCGCTCGAAAGCGCCGGACGCACGGTGCCGTCGGCACGATCGGTCGACGAGGCGCGCCGCGAGGCCGAGGTGGCGGAAGCGCTTGCGGCGGGTGCCGTGCTGCTCGTCGTGCCGTTGTTGGCGGATGCCGGACGAACGGTGCGCATCAATATTTCGCTGGACAAGGGGCTGGTCGATCAGATCGACGCCGCGGCATCGGCCCGTGGCGTGACACGTTCGGCTTTTCTCGCGCAGGCGGCGCGCGAAAAGATCGCGGGGTGAACGGCCCGACGTGCGGTCGGGGCACGCGCGGTCGTGGGCAGGCTGCTGGATCATCGTCTCACCCGAACAGGCCATGCACGAACCAGCGCGGCTGGGCGGTTTCGCGGCCATAAAGGCCCTCGCGGTAGAGCCAGACGCGCACGCCCTCGCGGCTTTCGACCCGAAAATAGTCGCGCGTCAGCGCCTGGCCGGCGTCGTCGCGCCACCATTCCATGGCGATGCGTTCGGGGCCCTCGGCGGCGGCGATTTCGTACAGGAGATGGCGCCAGCGGAATCGCGCCGGCGGGCCGTCCGGCACTTCGGCGATCGCCTCGACCGGCTCCGGCCGATCGAACAGCCGGATCGGACGCCCCGGCGCCACGCAGTCCTGTGCGGCCGGCGGGAACGCCAGTCCCGACACGGCCGATGGGCGGGTCGCGGCGGCATGGGCCGGAATGTCGGCGACGGCGAACTCGGGAATGTGGGTGTCCTGCGCCACCGCCATGGTGACCTGATTGAGGCCGAAGCGGGCGCCGAGGCGGTCGACCAGGTGGGCGAGATCGGTCCGGTCCGACGCCATCAGGCTGGCTTGCACCGCGTCGCGGTGCTCCGCCGCCAGCGCCGACAGCCGCACGATGTCGAAGCCGAAGCCGGGATCGCAGTCGTCCCCGACCGCCGCCAGGCGATCGACGAACAGGCGCGCCATCGCCGCCGGATCGGCGAGCGGCGTGCTGGTGCCGAGGCGGATGCGGCAGACCGTGCCGTCGGTGCGGAACAGGGTCGCCTGCAGCACGCGGGCGCCTTCGCCGCGCTGCTCCAGGAGGCGGGCGAGACGGACGGCGAGCCGCCCGATGGTGCCGAGAACGTCGCGCTCGAGCGCGATCGGCTCGGCGAACGGCTGCTCGACCACATAGGCCGGCAGCGGCAGGCGCGGCGAGATCGGTTCGTCGGCGCGACCGAACGCCTGGTCGAGGCGGGTGACGAAGTCGGTGCCGAACCGCGCGGCCAGCGCCGCGCGCGGCAGCGGGACGACGTCGCCGATGCGCCGGAGCCCCGTCTGGGCGAGCGTATCGGCAATCCCCGGCGCCGGCCGCAGTGCCGCGACCGGCAGGGGCGGCAGCGCCTGATCGAGGCCGCCGGGCGGGACGATCGACGAGGCGCCGTGGCGCGCCACCGCCCAGGCGCCGCCGACCGTATCGGCGACGGCGATGCGCACCGTGAGCCCGTGGCCGTTCAGGCGACGCGCCAGGTCGCGGGCGAGCGCCACCTCGCCGCCGAACAGATGAGCGCAGCCGGTGATGTCGAGCATCAGGCCGTCGGCGCCGTCGACCGCGACCAGCGGCGTGTAGCGGTCGGCGTCGTCGGCGATCGTCCCGAGCAGGTCGGCATCGGCGTCCCGGTCGGCGTCCACCGCCATGAGGTGCGGATACATCGCCCGCGCATCGGCGAGCGCCATGCCGGCCGTCAGGCCGAGGCGCTCGGCGGCATCGTTCACCGCCGCAAGGCGCAGCGCGCTCTTGATCGGTTCGACGACGACCAGCGGCGCGTCAGCCGGCGCGCGCGAACCGCGTGCGACCCGGTCGGTCGCCAGCCGCTTCAGCCACACCGAGAGATAGCGTCGGGGCAAAGGCGCGTTCATGATGATCCCACGACAAACGCCAGGAGCCGGTCGGCCCGCGGCGGTTCTTGACGAGTGAAAGGGCAAATGCCGTCGTGCCGAGGCCGCCGAAGGCGTCACGCGCGCCCGGGGCGGCGGCGACCTGCCATCGCGTCATCGCCGCGCTGGCGGGGTCGCGTGCATGCGAAAGGACGAGACCGAGCGCGCCGCCCTCGGCGGCGGCGAGCGACAGCCGCCGGCTGGCGGTGAGGTCGATGGCGGAGTTGACGAACTCCATCAGGACGGCGGCGACCGCGCCCGACTTGAGCGCCTCCTCCATCGCCCACAGGGCATCGCGCGGCTGCCTCAGCCGCAGGACCAGGAGCCGGGCCATCGGCAGTCCGAAGGCGGCGAGCCCCGGCCCATAGGGACGCCCGGCCTCGAACGCCGCGTAATCCTGCTGGATCCACAGGACGGGCGCAGCGGGCGGATGGGAGGCGGGTTCGTTTTGTCGGATCACGCTTTTTGGTTGAAAATTTTCGTCACGCGCGGTTTGCGCGGCAAGTCGGGCGAGTGCGACGGCAAACCCGGTGGCGGCGCCGAGATGCATCGGTGCGGCGGGGGCAATCTCATGCACCGCGCCGCGCGCCAGACCGCCGCCGAGCGCAGCGTCAAGCGGGGCGATGCCGAGGCGCAGGCACCCCGGCGGGGCGCGGTTTGCGGTTTCGATCTCCGCCACCTGGCGGCGGAGGGCCTGCAGCCTGCCCGGATCGAGCATCGGTCAGCCTTTGGTTCGTGATTTGTTCTAAGATTCCTCTCCTGCCGCAAAGAGTCAAGTGCGGCTGTTAGACCTTGAAATGTCGGGAGAATTTTTGTCTTGCGGTCGCTGTTTGAGGTATTCGGGTCGGCAAAGTGTGGCCAGAACTTCGCCCGCGTGTTTTGTGTCCGTTCCTGCTGCTCCGTAACGGAAAAGCCCGCGCAGGCAGGAGCCGCCATCCGCCGAGGTCAGGCGGATGGCACGACGCGTGGTGGCATCGCCAGAGACGGCGTCGCCCGTCACCCCACCCGGATCACGATCTTTCCGAAGTGTGCCGCCGAGGCCATGTGCTTGTAGGCCGCCGGCGCTTCGTCGAACCGAAACA
>JAVBUK010000355.1:0-6156 GCA_031555345.1 Xanthobacteraceae bacterium
CTCGATCGCGGCTACGAAGCGCTCGATCGCAAGTTGGTGCAATGCGGCGCCGAGATTCGACGGGTCGCGGGATGACGACCGCGGGTCCGCAGCCTCGCCCGTTGTTCATCGGCGTCGACGGCGGCGGCACCGGCTGTCGAGCGCGCATCGAAGACCAGGACGGCCACGTGTTGGGCACCGGCGTCGCCGGGCCCGCGGCCCTCCGTCTCGGGATCGACCGGGCGGTCGCCGAGGTGGAGAAGGCGGCGCGGGCGGCGCTCGCCGATGCCGGGCTCGCCTCGGAATCGCTCGGCGCATTGCAGGCGGCGGTCGGTCTTGCGGGGGTCGGCCGCCAGGGCGTGCTGGAGCAACTGGTGCTCAGGCCACATCCGTTCCGCGGCGTCGTCTACGCCCACGACGCGACGATCGCCTGCCTCGGAGCGCATGGCGCACGCGACGGTGGAATCGTCATCGTCGGCACCGGCAGTGTGGGATTCGCACTGGTCGGCGGCGGCGAGGTCAGGGTCGGCGGCTATGGATTTCCGATCTCCGACGAGGGCAGCGGCGCCGACCTGGGATTGAGCGCGATCCGCGTGGCGTTGCGCGCCTACGATCGGCGCGCGGCGGCGACGCGCCTGACCCGCGAGGTGATGACCCGCTTCCACGACGATCCGTTCGCGGCGGTCGCGTTCATGGATGGCGCGACGGCGACCGACTATGCGACCTTTGCGCCACTGGTGATGCGGCACGCCGACGCCGGCGATCCGGTGGCCAGGCGCATCGTCCGCGACGCGGCCGAGCAGGTCGACGAACTGGTGCGCCGCCTGGTCGAGTGCGGTACGCCGCGCGTCGCGCTGCTCGGCGGGCTCGCGTCGACGATGCAGCCGTGGCTCGCGCCGGACGTCCAACGCCGGCTGGTTCCCCCCGAAGGCGACGCCGTGGACGGCGCGCTCCGTCTCGCGCGCCACGCGTCGGTGAGGCACTGAACGCGCAGCCCAGGGACGATTGGTCGGGAACACGGCGAATGTCGGCGGCGTTGACGGCCGAGCCTGGACACCTCCGTCATGCGCACCGAGCACATCAGCCCGCGTTTCCTCGATCTCGACTCCTGGTCGGTGCCGGAGATGATCGCCGCCATGTACGAGGGGCAAATGGCCGCCGTCGCGGCGGTCCATGGTGCCCTCGGCGCAATCGCCGCAGCGGTGGAGGACGCGGTGCCGGGGCTGCAGCGCGGCGGCCGCCTCGTCTATGTGGGGGCCGGCACCTCCGGCCGGATCGGCGTGCAGGACGGAGCCGAACTGCCGCCGACCTTCGACTGGCCGACCGACCGACTGGTGTTCGTCATGGCGGGGGGATTGGAGGCGCTGGTCAGGAGCGCCGAGGGGGCCGAAGACGACGCGGCGTCGGGCGCACGGGCGATCGCCGAGGCCGGGGTCGGCGGCGACGATGTCGTGATCGCGGTCGCGGCGAGCGGCACCACGCCGTTCACGTCGAGCGCGCTGGCGACGGCGCGCGACGCCGGTGCGGTCACGATCGCGGTGGCCAACAATGCCGACGCGCCGCTGTTCGATCACGCCCGTCACCGCATCCTGATCGACACCGGCGGCGAGGTGGTCGCAGGGTCGACCCGGATGAACGCCGGTACCGCCCAGAAGGTCGCCCTGAACATGTTCTCGACCGCCGTGATGGTGCGGATGGGCCGCGTCTACCGCGGGCTGATGGTCGGCATGCGGGCGACCAACGCCAAATTGCGCCGTCGCGCCGAAGTCATCGTGGGCGAGATCGTCGGCAGCCGGCGGGAGGACGCGGCGCGCTGGCTCGACCTTTCCGGCGGCGACCTGAAGACCGCCGTGTTCATCGGACTCGGCGCGGGGCGTGCCGAAGCCGAAGCGCTGCTCCGGCACCATCAGGGCGATCTGCGCGCGGCGGTCGACGCGTGGACGCGCGGCCATGAATGATTCCGGCACCGTGAGCGCGATGGCGCGCGAGACCGCCGAGATTCCCGCCGCGGCCGAGCGTCTGCTCGCCAGGACCGGGGCGATCGCCGCCATCGCCGCGCGGATCGAGCAGGCCGGCCCGCGTATCGTCGTGTTCTGCGGACGCGGCAGTTCGGGGCACGTCGGGGTCTATCTGCGCTATCTGTTCGAAACGCGGCTGGGGATGCTGGCGTCCGCGGCCGCCCCCTCGGTGGTGACCGCCTATCGGCGAATGCCGGACATGCGCGACGCCTTGTTCGTGCTGGTTTCACAGTCCGGGCGCAGTCCGGACCTGGTCGCCGCCACCCGGTCGGCGCGGCGGTTCGGGGGGTTGACCCTGGCGGTGGTCAATGACGAAGACTCGCCGGCCGCCGCCGCGTCCGAGCGGGTGCTGCCGCTCGGGGCGGGCCGGGAGCGGTCCGTCGCGGCCACCAAGACGGTCGTGCTGTCGATGATCGCCGGCGCGCAGCTGGTGGCGGCGCTGGCGCACGACGACGATCTGAACCGAGCCTTGCCGGCTCTGCCGTCGCGGCTGTCGGGAGCGCTCGCCTGCGATTGGACCGCGTGGGCCGATTGTGCCGCCGGGGCGGCGGCCGCGTTCGTCGCCGGCCGGGGTTATGCGCTCGGCTGCGTCCGCGAGATCGCGCTCAAAACGGCGGAAATCCTGCGGGTTCCGGCGCTCGGCTACAGCGCGGCGGAACTCCGGCACGGGCCGCGCGCCTCGATCACGCCGGCGACGCCGGTGCTGGTGCTGCGCCAGAACGACGAGGCCGCCGGCACCGTCGACGGTCTGGTCGGCGACCTCCGGGCGGCCGGCGGGCGGGTGTTTGTCGCCGGGGGGGCCGCGGGGACGTTGCCCTGGATCGGCGACGGCCACCCGGTATGCGATCCCCTCGCCATGCTGATCCCGGCCTATCGGGCGATCGAGGCGGCGGCGCGCCGGCGCGGTCTCGATCCCGACCACCCGCCCCATCTCCGCAAGGTGACATGCACGCTGTAGCCCTTGCGCTCCAGCCCTGGTGCCGCCGGCGCCGTGCCGGCAAAGGCTGCTCCGCCGATCGCCCGCCGGCGTTCGGCACCGATTTCGTGTGCCATGCCGAGACCCTGGATCGGGCCGCGGGGCGAATCGGGCCGACCGTCGTTGCCGTTGGGGAACAGCCGTGGAACAGCGGCCCGGCCGCCGCGCGTCCCCGGGCATGCCATACACAGTAGCCGGAAGAGGGGCTGACGCGGTCCTGGACTTTGCCCTATTCTGGTCCGATCGAATGCCCGGAAACCAATGATCATGCCTGTGAAAATCGTTCCTCTGCTGCTCGCCGGCGGTACCGGCACGCGCCTGTGGCCGGTCTCCCGCGACGCGATGCCGAAGCAGTTCCTGCCGCTGGTCGGCCAGCGCTCCACCTACCAGCAGGCGCTCGAGCGCGTCTCCAATCCCGACCTGTTCGCGCCACCGGTGGTGATGACCAGCGGCGATTTCCGCTTCTTCGCCCGACGGCAGGCGCAGGAACTCGGGATCGAGGCCACGATCGTGTTGGAGCCGGCGCGGCGCGACTCCGGCCCGGCGATCGTCGCCGGCGCCATGGTCGCGCGGGATCGCGACCCGGACGCCCTGGTGTTCGCGCTCGCGGCCGATCACGTCGTCCTCGATCCGGAATTGTTCGAGCAGGCGTGTCGCGCCGCCGCGGCGGTCGCCGCCAGGGGCCGAATCGCGATGTTCGGCATCCGACCGTCCGAACCGAAGACGAGCTACGGCTATATCCGGCGCGGCGAAGCGCTGGAGACGCCCGGCGCCACCACGGTCGCGGCCTTCATCGAAAAGCCCGACGCGCCGACGGCGGCCCGCTACATCGACGAAGGCTGCCTGTGGAACTCCGGCAACTTCATGTTCCGCGCGACGACGCTGATCGACGAGTTCAAGCGGTTCGAGCCGGAGGCCGCGGCCGATATCGCGGCGGCGGTCGGCGGGGCGCAGAGCGATCTCGGGTTCGTGCGGCTGGCGGGCGACGCCTTCGCGCGCGCCCCCGCGCGTTCGATCGATTACGCGGTGATGGAGCGAACCGACAAAGCCGCGGTGATCGAGGCGACCTTCCGGTGGTCGGACATCGGCAGCTGGGACGCGGTGCTCGACGTGTCCGAACGCGACGGTGCCGGCAATGCGATGCGCGGCCCGGTCGCGGTCGTCGATTCGCGAAACTGCGTCGTGCATTCCGAGGGCCGGCTGACCACGGTCATGGGGGTCGACGACCTGGTCGTGGTGACGACGCCCGACGCCGTGCTGGTCCTGCCGCGGGCGCGCGCCCAGGACGTGAAGGGCCTGGTCGCCCAGCTCAAGGCGCAGGGGCGTGACGAAGTCCGCGACCATCGCCGGAGCTACCGGCCGTGGGGCTATTACGAATCGATCGACGCGGGCGAACGTTTCCAGGTCAAGCGCATCGTCGTGACCTCGGGCGGCAGGTTGTCGCTGCAGGCGCATCTCCATCGCGCGGAGCATTGGGTGGTGGTCCGGGGCACCGCAGAGGTGACGCTGGGCGATTCGGTGCGGACGGTGCACGAGAACGAGTCGATCTACGTGCCGATCGGCGCGGTCCATCGCCTGGCCAATCCGGGGCGTATTCCGCTCGAGCTGATCGAGGTTCAGACCGGAAGCTACCTCGGCGAGGACGACATCACCCGGTTCGACGACATCTACAAGCGCGGCTGACGCCGGTCCGGTCGCGCTCCGCACGCGTGCGGAACGCGGCCGTTGTCCCGCCATGCGCGCGGGTTGATTCGACGACGATCCCGCGATCACCACGTGATCACTTTCGGTCGGTTTCCCGACACGGCGATCGGCGACCGGGGAACCATCCGCCGCGGTCGCGCGTTTGTCGGAGGGACTGGCGGAGTTACGCCCGGTTTGGACCCTTCGGGGTCACAATCGCGTGTTGTTCGGGGCAGGCTGGTGGCCAGCCGCCCCTGCCGTCGCCGGCAGCGCTGGGGCATGTGCCGAGGGGGCTTGTTCCAGCAAGACAGGACCATGGACCGATACACCAGCATGGCGATCTTCACCAAGGTCGTCGAAGGGGCGAGTTTCGCCGGCGCCGCCCGGCATTTCCGGATTTCACCCGCGGCCGTCAGCAAGGGCGTGCAGGCGCTCGAGACGCGGCTGAGCGTGCGGCTGCTCAACCGGACGACTCGCCGGGTGACGCCGACCGAGGTGGGGCTGCGCTATTACCGCGAATGTCTCCGCATTCTCGCCGAGGTCGACGAAGCCGAACGGGCCGCCAGCGACCTCAATGCGACGCCGCGCGGTTTGCTCAGGATCTCTGCGCCGTACGCGTTCGGGACGGCGCACATCGCGCCGGCGATCGCCGATTATCTCGCTTCGCATCCCGACGTGTCGGTCGAGCTGGCGCTCGACGACCGTTTCGTCGGCCTGCTCGAAGAGGGGTTCGACCTCGCCATCCGGGTCGGCGAGCTTCCCGATTCGACGCTGATCGCCCGGCGGCTGATCGATGCCCGGACCGTGCTGTGCGCCTCGCCGCAGTATCTCGAACGGCACGGCGGGCCGCGCACCATCGGCGATCTGAGCCGGCACAATTGCCTCGTCTATCCGCTCTCGGGTCCGGGTGGAGATTGGCGCTTCGTCGGTCCGGACGGCGGCGAGGAGACGGTCGAAGTATCCGGCCGTTTCATCGCCAACAACATCGACGTCCTGCGCGTGCTCGCCTTGCGCGGTGAAGGAATCGTGCGGTTGCCGCTGTTCGTCTCGGAACGGGACCTGGCGACCGGCCGTCTGGTGCGGCTGTTGCCGTCGTACGAATTGAAGGCGTTCCCGGTGCATGCGGTCTACCCGCACGGCCCGTTTCTGTCGGCGAAGGTCCGCACCTTCGTCGATTTCATCGCGGCGCGTTTCGCCAGGATGCTGCTCGAGGAGCGCGAGGACCGACGGCCGTCCCGGCGGCTGCGCGTCATCTGACCGTCGCGCGCGACGCCCGGTGTTCCGGCGGATCCGGATTGCCGGCCGTTGCCGCCTCATGCGCCGGAAATTCCGGCTCGGCCGGAGGTCGCGGTTCCGTCGCGGCGACCGGCGCTGGTGTGGCCGATTTGACGTTCCGATCACATTTGCGGCCCGCGCGCCATCGGGACGTCGACCGCGCACGGCTCCGCGTTCGTCGCGCCGGCGATGGCGACCAGTTTTCGGCGGAGCCAGATGTGGGCC